>JBPCQV010000102.1:0-10942 GCA_050997725.1 Acidimicrobiia bacterium | reverse complement strand
CACTGTCGAGACCGACGATCCGTTCGATGATGAACATCGACACAAACCCGCCCACCGCGATCCCGGCCGACCCGACCAGCAGCCAACCACCGATCCGGCGAAGCTCGGCGATCGGCAAACGGCCCTCAAGCTTTCCTCGCGCACCACGCGCGATCACAAAGAACCCCAGACCCAAGAGATTGGCGGTAAGCATGACCCCAAACGGTGCCCAGCTTTGGGGCGGAGAGGAGTTGAGGATCAAGAACCCGATCGCTGCCGAAACCAGATAGACACCCGACATCCCGGCGGCAACCCAGGAGCGGCTGCCGATATGGGCCATTCGACGCACATGATCCTGGATGACCGACGCAACCATCGCCAACCACGCCGTAGCCACCAGCCCAAGGAAGAATGAAGCCGGGATTTGACCCATGGCGGGCACCGAGGCCGCCACCAGCAGGAAGCCGGCCAACCCGGCGGCGAGCAACCCCGGTGGAAGCGAAAACCTGAGCAGGGAAAGCCGCGATGTTTCGTCGTACTCGATGGCCTTGAGCTCGTAGGGAGCAAATACCAAGGTGGCCGGAATCAGCGCCGCCATCGTGAGCCCGGTGTACGCGAAGGCGTAGGCACCGATCTCGAGTGCGTCGAATGTCGTGAGCACCAGGAGCTGGATCAGGAACGAACCAAGCGAGGCAAATCCGGCGTCGAGCTGGCCGGGAGTGGCGACTCGAAAGAGTAGCGCGAAACGCTCCACATGAGCGCCACCAAGACCGGGACGGGCGCGACTCAGCGCCGATTTAGAGGGGTGATTCAAACCCAGGGCACCGTAGCATGGACCGAGTGCGTAGCAACCCCCCGCATTCTCTCAGCCTCCTCAAAGGGTTCTCCAACTCTCCCCTCTCCGAGGAGAGAAACTCGCCGTCGATGTGGGGGCTGGCCGCCATCATCGCGCTCTTCACCTGGCCGGGAAATGAGTTCGACACCGAAGGCGGGGTCCTCTGGTACCAGACCCGCATCGAGGGAATTCCAGTCTCGTATGCGATAGTGGCCGGCCTGCTCCTGCTCGCCGTCCTCTTTTCCTCCCGCAAGGGAGTCAATGTTGGCGCGCGGCTTTCGGACTTTCGGATCTGGAACTGGGCGTTGGTGGGTTGGGTCACGCTCATCGTGGCGCTGGTGGCAGCCGTGCTCCGGCAATCGAACGAGCCTTTTGTCGATTGGCGAAACTGGGCGGTGTTGGCGGTGACCGTACCAGTCATGGTCGCGTTCCTCGAAGGACGCCAAGGAGTGAGATTCCTCCTCCCGAACCTGTCCATCCTCTATGGGGGGTTCGCTCTGATTCATCTCGGGAATTGGCTTGCCGGTGGGGGTACCGGCCTGTTTGGCGTCCGGATTCCCTTGTTCGATACCTACGACCTCTCCCTCGCGGTATTCGGTGCCAGCGTCACGGTCGCTTGTTTGACTTTCCGGGCGCCCTCAGTTGCGCCGTCATATCGAACGCTTCTCCTCATCGCCGCCGTTGCCAACGCACTTCTTGTGCTTCTCAGCTTCCGGCGCTCGATCTGGGCCTACCTGGTCGCAGCCGTTGTCGCCCTTTTCGTTTTTGGCTTGCGATCAAAGCGGATCTCAATGGGCAGTGGGCTGGGACTCGCTGCCGGGGCAATTGCGGTCGCAACCGTGGCGGTTTTCGCCATCGGTTCAGACGCGATCGGAGAAAGGCTCAGCAGCTTCAACCCGTTCGAAGACAATGAGTTCTCGGCCACGAACGCCGACCATTTCAACGACATCGGCGACGCGCTGGGCGTCGTCGCCGAGAACCCGATCCTCGGCCTGGGGATCGGTGAGTCGTATGAAACGCAGTTGATAGCCAACTGGAAGCCGGAGAGCTTCGAGGTCCACAACGCTTTCCTCAACGCCTGGCTCAAGTTCGGCATCCTCGGTTTGGTCGGTTTTATCGGATTCCATTTCGCCCTGATCCGGGGGTTGGTCAGGGCAGGCAAGAACCGCCTCCCGGACCTCTTGGCGGCAGGCTGCGTCGTGGGAGCGGAACAGATTGTCAACCTGGTTCAGACCTGGATCTACAACTCGATCCAGGCCACGCTCTTGCGCGGGGTAGTCATCGCGGTCTTGGTGACGGTCGGCTGGCGGGCGGTCCACGCGGAGAATCGCGAGCTGGCGCAAGTCGCATGATCATGCCGGTGTCGGTAACGGCGGGGAGATCGTCCTGATGACCCAAGCGGAACGCGCGCGCTACTTCCTCCTCGCCGGGCCGGTTAGTTCTAGTGCGTTCCATCGGAACACCTCCTCGACCGAACGAGGTTGCCCTACTCCTTGGGAACGGCCAGCGGGGCGGTAGTTCTGCTGGGAATAGGGTGGTGGCTGAGGCGCCAAGAACGCGCTGACGGCTGAAACCTCAGGGGTTGGCGCATCTTCGAGCGCGAAGGAGGTTCGCGGACGTACGCCCTCCCCCTAAATCAACCTCTGCTGTACAGCTTTCTCAGTTGCCGGATGCGCCTGCGCCACGGGGCGATCTCCTCCCCGGCTTGGCACAGGTCTCGGAGGCCGCCGGCGCCGCCGTGGCCTTTGGCGGCGTAGGCACACCGGTAACGACGGCTCAGAGAACGCTATGAAAACGAGCCGGAGACGTCCATGCCGGCGGCGCGCCAGGCGTCCCACGCGACGTCGCCTACCCAACGGAATGGAGCGGAACCCGAGACCGCTACATACGAGTTGGCGTCGAACCTGTTGCCCCAAGCGCCATAGATCACGTCCCCGTTGGCCTCGGCGAAGATGCCCGTTTGCCCGGTGGTGTACGAGGCCACGTTGTCATGGACCCACAGGTTCTTCGTCACCCAGCTATCGCGGACCTGGTTGAGAGCCATCACCCCGCCGTTGTTGCCGGTGAGGGTGTTGTTGGCAACCTCGACCCCAGTCGAGTTAGCGACGAGAATCCCGCCGAGGTACCACCGGTGACCATTG
Source organism: Acidimicrobiia bacterium (assembly GCA_050997725.1). Lineage (GTDB taxonomy): Bacteria > Actinomycetota > Acidimicrobiia > Spongiisociales > ZC4RG35 > JACCTH01. The sequence goes on along the minus strand of JBPCQV010000102.1, from coordinate 7,987 downwards.
CCTTCCACGCGGTTGTTGCGAATTACGGCCGCGCCGGAAATCTCGTGAAAGATCCCGGGCCCGTAGTTGTTGATCGTGACATTTGCCTCGTAGAGGGTGCCGTGGTTGTTGTAGTCGGTCCACAAACCGGCCCCGTGGTTGTCGTGGACGTAGTTGTTGCGAACGATCAGATTTGCGGTATCAAGGAACTTGGTCCCACCCGCTTCCCAGTTCATGTCGAAGGCGTCCAGGTAGTTGTTGTAAGCGATCTCGTTGCCATCGATGACGACATTGGCGCCCACGGCCTTGAGTCCGATCTGGCCGTTGTGATGAATGTTGTTGCCGCTCACCAGGCTGCCTGCAGGGACAACGACGCCGGCTGTTCCGTTGTAGCGAATCTCGTTGTCGAGAACCAGCCAGCCCGACCCGGAGCCGTGGATCGCTCCTAGCTGGGGAGCGTTGGTGTAGTCCTCAATAACGAGTCCTTGGATAACAACGTTCGCCGCGACTCCCGCGAACGCAAACTGGGCCTTGTTCCCGTCGAGGATGGCGCCGGGCTCACCGATGAATTGGTTGCCATCTTTTGGCGCCACCGACTGGCCGACGTGGGTGCCGGCTTTGATCCAAAAGGCTGTACCAGCCGGGTTGGAACCCACCAGTGATGCCAAGTTGTTTCCGGGGTTAACCACGATCGCGCCCACCGGAGCGGTGGTAGTGGTGGAAGACGGCGGTGGCGCTGTTGTGGTCGGAGGTGCAACCGTTGTGCTCGTTGTTCCAACCGTGGTGCTCGTTGTTCTAACCGTGGTGCTTGTGGTCGACGTGGGAGGTGGGCCCGCGGGCGCAGTCGTAGTGGCCGCCGGCGGGGCGGTTGTCTCGACCGGACGTGACCGGGGATACGACCTGCCTGGCCTTACCTGCCCATGGTTGCCGAAGCGCAACTCCCATGGACGCGGCTCTTCGACGCCGGCTTGAAACTCTGCAAAGACCTGGGCTCCTTTGACCATGGTCTCAGGCGGTTGGGCAAACTCGAACGCCACCCAACACACGACAACAACTGACAACGCCGCCAACGCACGGACGTATCGCATCACTCCTTCCTTTCCGGATGGCAGAGCCACCCTGAACCACTCCCCTCCACGGAAGCGATCAAGGAAGATCGGCAGCGCGTTGGTAGGCCCAAAGGATTTCTTTCGAAAAATCGAGATTGCTCGGCCGCGGACTAGTCAAAACCGGCGGCGCGTCGTCGAGACTTTGGTCGATTGCCACTGCCAGCCGACGAGCCGTGGCCTGGGCCCAAGACGGTTTCACCGCCCGGAAGCCATCGGCCCAAGTCGCGGCCACCTCGTGGGCTCCACTTCCGGTCAGCAGTACCACCGGAGCGCCAAGGCTCATCGCCTCCCCGACGGCCAACGGCGCCTCATCCCTGAGCGCAGGATGCAACAAGACTCCGCTATGACGGACGATCTTCAACAACTCCGCGCGGGGGACCAGACCGGCGAACTCGACCTTCTCTTCGAGACCCAGTTTCTCCACCACGCCGACGAGACGAGCCAGGTCGGGACCATCGCTGTAAATTCGGAGCTTCTGAGCGACCTGGACGTGTCGCATCGCATTGATCGCCAGCCAGGTTCCTTTCCAACTGATGAGCCTGCTGACGGAGACAACAACCTTGTCGCGAGCGCCGGGAGGGTCTTCGAATGCGTCCTCGACGTTGACGGAGGTTCCGTTCGGAACTATCGAAATGTTCTTGCCTCCGATCGCCTTTGCCGTCGAAACGTTCTGGGCGAGGACCTCGAGCCTTCCACGCACGTTGTGCTGAGGACGAATCACTCTGCGCAGGAGAGTCTGCGCGGCGAGCCTGATTAGGTCTCGAGCCACCCCCTTCCAGCCCATCGTCCACCACAGAAGGAGCGGCGCTTGATTGGCCCCACCGACCGGACCCCACACCATGGGCACATCCAATGCGTCGATACCGACGGGCGTGTAGAACGTGGCATAGGTCGCGTGATGGATCACGTCAAAGCCGATCTCCGCTTGCAATGCGGCTGCGATCGGCCGAATCGCCCGCTGCCAACGCCAATAATGACGAAAGGTCCTGACCTTGCTATGGGTGAAAGCGTCTTGGAAGTTGCCGACGGCAACCGGGACAAGGCGCACTTGCTCGGAAAGGCCGTGCACCCTGAGCCAGGGAACGAGCCGATCCTCCTGGTCAGCCCGAAAGAGCAGCCAAACGTCGTGCCTGGACGCGGCTGCGGCCAGCACCCTGAGCCCTGCTTCGGGTTCTGACCCTTCATCGGGCGCACAGGAGTAGGCGGAAAGAAGGATCTTCAAGGGGAAGGCGTCAGGGTCGACAACCGTGCTGAGATTACTTGCGACCGGGATTCAAGTGACGGGGGGTCCCCCCGCGGGGGAGTCGCTTTACCTGGACCTGACCCCGCGAACTCCGCGCCTGCGCGTAATTTGTCCTGTGGCGAACGCTCTAAACCAAATCTGTCCCGTGGCGAACGGTACTCGTTCCCTACAGGACGAATTCCCCAACAGCGTTCCTGTGACGACAAATTATGGAAAACGGTTTCGTGTGGCGACAAATTAAGCCGCGATCGAGCGGGGGCTCCGTTCCTTAGCCGACTCGGTCCTGGGTGGCTTGCGTAGGTTTTGCACCACCGCGCCCGACACCGCGCCGGAAAGCGCATCGCTGGTGCCGAATTTGGCTGGACACCGTTCCTGTGGCCCTATTGCGGCGCGAATCAAAGCCGAGCTCTCTTTTCCTTTGGGTGAGATCCCAGGCGGCGGCCGCTCCTTCAGTTCGGATGGGAGAGATCGAAGCTAGGCAGGACAGGGTCGACGGGTAGAATTCGAGCCCCAGGGGTAAAATCGGGGAAGGTTTATTTTGATGGTGACCCGAGCGGACCAAGGCCCGCCTTCAGTTCTCAAGGCAGCGTCCAAGCACAAGCTCTTGGTCGCGGCCATAACGATTGTGACCGCGATCGCCGCGGTGATCATCGCTCGCTTGCTCCCCACCCAGGCGGTCGCACGGGCTTCAATCCTCCTGGAGGACACGGCCACGACCGATGTCCTCGGGGTCACCGGCCAGCTCTCCCAAGACCGGCTGGTCCAGAACCAGCTCGAGGTGATCAAATCGGGAACAGTGGCCGCGCGGGCGAGCGCGATCGCAGCCGAGCAGGGCGTTGAGATCTCGATCCCCGATCTTCTTGAAGACGTCGATACCACCACCGTCACCGACACGGACGTAATCAATGTCTCCTATGCCGGCGACTCCGAGCGCACGGCTCTCGTCGTGGTCTCCTCGGTGATCCAGGCCTTCGAGGAGGCAATCCTCGACCAGAGCCAGGTCCAGGCCACCACCGTTCTCGCGAGGCTCGACTCGGCGCGGGACTTGCTCCTCGATGAGCTCGATGCGGTAGAAGCGCAGGTGGAGGAAACCCTCGGCGTTCGCCAGATCGATGGCTGGATCGCCCGCGTAATCGACGAGATCGTCGCCGTCGAGAACGCCCTCGCGACAACAACCGGCGTCGAAGCCCGCGCTCTCCTCGTAACCCGATCCAACCAACTCTCCACCCGCCTGGCCACACTGCGACAAGCGGCCGAGGTCGAAACGACGGGCAGGTCGTTGAACCGGCTGGTCCAGCAGCGAGACGAGTTGAACGAGCAGCTCGCCGACTTGTCCTCCCGCACAAGCGCGGTGCGCATCGAGGGGGAAACCGAAGGGTCGGGAATTGCCTTCGTCGACCCGGCTCAGCTCATCAGCAGCAGCCAGGGCGCGGGAACAGTTTTCACCGCTGGCGCCGGCGCCGCCCTTGGATTTCTGCTTGCCCTCGGGATCGCCAGCGCCCTGTCCCGCGGATCCGATGCCTTTGCCAGCAGGCGCGACCCCGAGGCCATGGGAATTCGGCTTTTGGCCGACATCCCCCGAATCCAGGTCGACACTGCCCTCCCGGTCCGGGATGCGCCACGCAGCGCCGAAGCGGAGGCTTTCCGGTTCGTGGCTTCGAACCTCGCTGTCGTGATGGACCAACAGAACGCCTCCACCGTTACCTTCATCTCGGCGACGGTTGGCGCCGGCAAATCGACGCTAATAGCAAATACCGCCATCGCCACGGCCCGGACCGGCAAGAAAGTCCTGGTGATCGATGCCGACTTCGGAAACCAAACGGTGTCTCACCTTCTCCTCGGCAAGATTTCCATCGACTTTGGGCTTACCGAGCTGGCCGGAAATCAAATCGGCTTCGAGGAAGCGATTCGGCCGATCGATACTGTTGGGGCTGCCCACCTTGACCTGCTTTCGCGCGGCGGTCTGCAGGTGGTGGCTCCCGACTTCTTCGCTCAGGGTCTGGTGAAAGATGTGTTCGAACGTTTGCAAGCCCAATACGACTTGATCTTCATCGACAGCCCCCCGTTCCTGCAGGTTGCCTACTCGGGCCCGGTCGCCCGCCTGGCGGGAAATGGAGTGCTGGTGATCCCCCACGAATCCTCGGCCCGCAAGACCTCCGATCTCATCGAGCGCAGCCAATTCCTGGGAATCGAGATCCTGGGCTACATCTACAACATGGCGCCCATGAACTCAGAGCTGCTCGAATCGGGCGGCTCGATGAAGGACGTGCTCGGCGACCGCGGCTTCGATTTGCCGGTGAAAGCCCGCTCGGGTAGGTGAGCGGGAAGGCCGGAGAACGCCTCCCTTGATGCGGGACCGGATTGGCCTCTACGCATTCCTCAAGCGTCATACCTCGGTTAGACGGGTTGTCATGCAGATCGCCGATCTCCTCACCCATCGGGGCGCTTCAAGGTCAGACCTGGACCGGCTTACCGAAATTGCGCTCGCCGACGCACCAGTTACTACCCGGGTAGTCCAGCCTGCCGAGGAACATTCTCCAATCGCCGCGTCCTCGATCCAAAGCCACCTCCGCGAGAGTTTCTTGGAGTTTGCGGCTGCGCCGCCCCGGCCGCTCACGCTGACCAGAATCGAACAGGGAAGGGCATTGGGAATCCACGGCGTTCCCACAACCCGCGAGGGGGCGATCATCAGCGAGCTCGCCTGGGGTCCCCATCAACTGTTGGCCGTCCCGGCGGCGGGGCTCATCGCCGCAGCTGAGGAGGGGATGAGGTCGCGGCCGAAGCGCCTCGAAGGACGGGCAGCATTGCTCACCACCACCTTCGGCCGAGGCTACTTTCATTGGCTCGTCGACGTCCTCCCGCGAATGGAGGCATTCGCCGCGGTAGGCATGACGCCGGTCGATGTCGAGCATGTAATAGTCCCAACGACGATCGCCCCCTTTCAGAAGGAAAGCTTGCAGACGCTCGGCTTCGAACGAGAGCAGTTGGTGTCGAGTCTGCGCCATCGTCATCTTGTTGCCGATGAGCTCTTGGTGCCATCCCTCGTCCGGCCGACCGGGGCAATGCCGCAGTGGGCCGTGGACTTTCTCCGCCGAGCGATAACCCCGATTCCTCCCAGTTCCAGCCCGCTGCCGGAGCGCCTTTTGATCACTCGCAAAGCCACCGATCACGGCTTCTCCGCCTTCAACGACGCCATCAGCGCCTGGGGCCGTCGGAACAGCTTCGTCCCAATCGCGCTCGAGGATTTCACGCTGGCAGAGAAGGCTTGGCTCCTCAAACGGACCCAAATCGTGATTGGCGAGAACGGAGCAGGCCTCACCAACATCGTCTTCTGCGAACCGGGGGCCGCGCTGATCGAGATCGCCCGCAGCGAGATCGCTGAGCCCATCTTCTGGGACTTGGCCTACAGATGCGGCCTCTCCTACCGATCCTTGTCCGAGGCCCACTTTGAGCGGGGCGAGCAAGTTGGGGCCGCCCTCGACACTGCCCTCAAGGAATTGGACCTGTGAGATGATCACCCCGCGTAAGAAAGCTGAGGATGCAGTTCGGAGGCGCGGAGCTCAAGGAATGCGATTTGAGGTGACGGGGACTGATCCGCGAATCTGCGAAGTGACGGGGCTCGGGGTGCACGCGACTAGCTACGCCGACGCGGTTGCGCGGATAACAGCGTGGGCTCGCACCGATCAGGGCCGATATGTGTGTGCCGCCAACGTGCACATGGCGATGGAGGCGCATGACGATCCCGAGTTCCGGCAGTTGGTGGCGGCGGCCTCGCTAGTGACGCCCGACGGCATGCCGCTCGTGTGGATGATGAGGAGACTTGGACACCCGCACCAGAGCCGCGTCTACGGACCCACACTGATGGTCGAGACTTTGGCTGCGGCGGAGAAGCAAGGGCTCAAGGTGGGCTTCTACGGAGGCTCGCCCGAAGAGCTCGAGCTGATGGCTGCCAAGCTCGGCCGTGAATACCCCGCTCTTGAGGTTGGGTACGGCTACTCACCTCCCTACCGCTCCCTCACCCCTCAAGAAGAGAACGAAGTCATCGACGACATCGGTCGATCTGGGCTCGACATCCTCTTCGTAGGGCTCGGTTGCCCGAAACAAGAGCGTTGGATGGCGCGCCACCGTCATCAGCTCCCGATGGTCGCTCTCGGAGTTGGCGCCGGGTTCGCGTTCTATGCCGGAACTATTCGCCAGGCTCCCGGCATCATCCAGCGGGCCGGGCTGGAATGGGCGTTCCGATTGCTGGCCGAGCCTCGCCGGCTCTGGCGCCGTTATCTCAAGCACAACCCACGGTTCGTAATCCTCGCCGCTCGCCAGCTCTGGAGGCGACGGTCATGAAGCGGGCCTTGATCACCGGTGTGACCGGCCAGGACGGGTCCTATCTAACGGAGTTTCTGCTGGGATCGGGCTATGAGGTGCACGGAATCATTCGGCGAGCCTCGACCTTCAACACCGATCGCATCGACCATCTCTACGAGGACCCCCACGAAGAATCGGCCCGCCTGTTTCTCCACTACGGGGACTTGAGCGACGGCCCCGGCCTCCGGCGAATCCTCGAGGCGACGACGCCCGATGAGGTCTACAACCTGGCCGCCCAATCCCACGTCGCTGTTTCCTTCGAGCAGGCCGAGTACACCGCCGACGTCGATGGTCTCGGCACGCTCCGACTGCTCGAAGCGATCCGCGACTATCAGCAACGGACCGGCCATCAAGTGCGCTTCTACCAAGCCGGGACCTCTGAGATGTTCGGTGCTTCGGCACCGCCACAGTCGGAGGCAACCCCCTTCTATCCCCGCTCCCCCTACGCGGTGGCCAAGGTGTACTCGTTCTGGCAAACCGTCAACTATCGGGAGGCCTATGACCTCTTCTGCGCGAACGGGATCCTTTTCAACCATGAGAGCGAGCGTCGCGGAGAAACCTTTGTCACTCGCAAGATCACCCGCGCGGCCACTCGCATCAAGCTCGGCCTCCTGGAGAAGGTTTACCTCGGCAACTTGGCCGCCAAGCGCGACTGGGGCCACGCCGAGGACTACGTGGAGGCGATGTGGCTGATGCTGCAACACGACCGCCCCGACGATTATGTGGTCGCCACCGGCAAGTCCTACTCAGTGCAGGAATTCGCCGAGCGAGTCTTCGATCGCCTCGAGCTCGATTGGCACGAGCACGTCGAGATCGACCCTCGCTACTTTCGACCCACCGAGGTCGATTCGCTGTTGGGAGATGCCACCAAGGCCGCCGAGCAGCTCGGCTGGAAACCGAAGATCGACCTCGATGGCCTGGTCGAGCGGATGGTGGGCCACGATCTCGAGCTTGCCCGCCAAGAACGAACCCTGCGCAATGCCGGCCACAGCCCGATCACCCGCGGGGGGTCGAATGGCTGACCCGCTCACCACCGAGGCCGCGATATATGTTGCAGGACATCGGGGACTGGTTGGCTCGGCAATCGTGCGCCGGCTCGAAGCCGACGGTTTCAACAATCTGATCACGGCCACCTCCGGGGAGCTGGACCTGCGCAATCAGTCCGCGGTCGCCGACTTCTTCGCCTATGAGCAGCCGGAGGTCGTTGTCCTGGCGGCCGCGCGGGTGGGAGGAATCCGGGCCAACTCGACCTACCCCGGCCAATTCCTCTACGACAACCTGATGATCGCCGCCA
>JBPCQV010000099.1:0-4764 GCA_050997725.1 Acidimicrobiia bacterium | reverse complement strand
GGCAAATTACGGCGCCGCCAAAGCCGGCCTCGTCGGCCTTTCCAACGTCATCGCCATCGAGGGCGCCAAATACGGGATCCAATCGAACGTCATCGCCCCGGTGGCAAGAACTCGCATGACCGAGCAGTTGCTCGGACCGTTGGCTGAGCTGGTGGACCCTCTACAGGTAACACCGATGGTGGTCTTCCTCTGCTCGGAGCAAAATCCATTCACCCACGAGATCTTCACCGCCGGGGGTGGCCGCTACGGACGCATCTTCATTGGGACTAATCAGGGTTGGTTTGCGGGCTCGAAGGCCGTGCCGTCGGTTGACGACATTGCTGACCATCTCGACGAGATTCGCGACATCGACGCTTACGAGATTCCGATGAGCTCGAACGAGGAGATCATGATCATCGGCCGGGCTCTCGCCGGACCCTGAGCCGAAGCGAATGCGGCCTCTCCCCTGGCGGAAGCCGTGGGAGTACCCGAGCGCAGCGAGGGGGAGGGGGCGCTGACCTTGACAGTTGCCCCGGGGCCCCTCGTCCGTCTCCTTTCGTCGGCGGCCACTCTCCCAACTTCCGTTGGGGGAGAGATAGGCTCTTCGAGATGTCCATCGAACAAGTTGACGCCGCGATCGATCGGTTACTGGCCGCGTCGCCGCCCCGCGACCTCCCGCCGACGGAGTTTTGGGGCAATCAGTTCGATGCCGGTTTGGCCTTTGTGCATTTCCCGCAAGGCGACGGTGGCCTCGGCCTCCCGCCCGGAGTGCAGCGGCATATCAATGAGCGCCTCGCCGATGCCGGCGCCAGCTTCGACAACATCGCTCGCAACGTCATCGGTCACGGAATGGGCGCGCCCACCGTGATTACCCACGGCACTGAGGAGCAGCGGCGCCGCTGGTTGCGACCACTGTTCACTGGCGAAGAGGTTTGGTGCCAGGGATTTTCCGAGCCAGGGGCCGGCTCTGACGTGGCGGGCCTTTCTACCCGGGCAGTGCGCGATGGTGACGAGTGGATCATCAATGGACAGAAGGTTTGGACAACGCTGGCGCACATCTCGCGTTGGGTGATGCTCGTAGTCCGGACCGATCCCGACTTGCCCAAACACCAAGGGATGACCTACTTCATCGTCGACATGGACCAGCCCGGCGTCGAGGTGCGGCCTCTCCGGCAGATCACTGGCGAGGCCGAGTTCAACGAGATCTACTTCACCGATGCCCGCGTCCCGGACGCCTATCGCTTGGGCGAAGTGGGTGACGGTTGGCGGGTGGCGCTGACCACTCTCATGAACGAGCGGGTCGCGATCGGGCTCACGGCCCGCCCCCGAGGTGGGGGAGCCATCGCCGACGCCATCGAGGTCTGGAAATCCCGCGAGATGGATGATCCCTATTGGCTCGACGAGCTGATGAAGCTGTGGGTAGACGCCGAGGTGGCCCGGCTGACCTCGATGCGCTCGAGCCAGCTCCTGGCGAGGGGAACCCCCGGGCCGGGGGGCTCAACCGCCAAACTTCAGTGGGCCGAGCTCAACAAGAAAATCACGAACCTCACTGTTGATCTGCTCGGAGCCGAGGGGCTGTTGATGCCGGGCGCGTATCCCTATGTCCGGCCGGAAGCCGGCGTCGGGAAGAGCGTCCACGGTCCCCAGCGTCGATTCCTGAGGGCGCGGGCTAACTCGATCGAGGGCGGCACCTCCGAGATCATGAAGAACATCCTCGGGGAACGAGTGCTGGGCCTGCCCGGCGAGCCGCGAGTCGACAAAGAACTCGCCTGGCGAGACGTCCCCCGCTAAAGCACTGCAACTTCGAGGGTGGCCGGCCGTCCCAAGAACTGGCCATGTCGATTCACCTCTTGCTCGAGCGCCGCTAGGCCCTTCTTGTCGAACGATTCATTGAGCACGGCCTCGACTGCGACCGTAGCTTTGGTAACGGTTCGTTTCCATTGTCCCCTGACCTGTCCATCGACAAGCACCGCCCCGTTGAAAGGAACTCGGCGGGCGGTCTTAGTTCGACCGGCCACGTCAAGCAGGTACTTGCTTTGGCTGTAGCCAACGATGTACTCGTCATACCCTTGGAGAAGATCGACGCGGGGACCAGCGGCTCGTGTCGAAAGAGCCTCATCCGACGACCAGAAAGCGACGTCGTCGATTTGCTCTTTAGACAGGCGGGCGCCGACCAGTTGCAGCCCGCGTTTGATCTCGGTCTGGGTGAGGCTCGACCACCAGCCGAAGTCCTTCACGGTGGCGGGGCCATGCGAGGAGAAATAGCGAAAGGTCAGCTCGGCCAACGCCTCATCACGGGTGAGGCTGCGTACGGCGGGAACTCGTTCCTCGACGAGCGAGTAGGTGTGCTCCGTGCCCCTGCGAGGCCCACTACAAACGATGCCGTCGAGCTCGGCGCTCATCAGCAGGTATGCGAGTCGAAACCGTTCGGCGACGATGTTCGTATCTTTTAGAGCGTCAGCCAGCTCCGATCGCGTAAGCGATCGCCCGCCTCTCAGCGCGTCGATCAGGACCGCATCGGCGCGATCTCGTAACAAGCGGTCGAGACTCTCCTGCCGGTACATGAAGCCGTTGATCATGTGCACCCGGTCCCGGGTCAGCTCAAGCAGCCAGCGCAGGTCGGCGGGATGGACGAAATGCCACGTTGGACGCAACACATGGGTCCGCAGGAATTGCCCGTGATTGAATTGTCGATCGAGCGTGTCGTTGTCGGCACCAGTGCGCTGGCCGATCGACCACTTCGCCGGGCCATAGTCCTGCGATTGCATCGCTCCCAGCCGCCGCACCACCGATGCCGCGTCTTCGCCCGGCCAACCGGTCAGACCCACCGATTGGTAACGCCGACGGACAAGATCGCCTAGTTCCTGTTTCGGCTTGAGGCTTCTCGTGCCCATGACCTGATTCTCCAAGATTTTGAATCTCCTTGGTCGACTTGGCCCGCCATGCCTTAGACCCCTCTCCCCTGGCGGAAGCCGGGGGAGTATCCGAGCGCGGGGAGGGGGCGCGGTCCGAGAGCATTGCTACGGGGCCCCCTCGTCCGCCTTTCGTCGGCGGCCTCTCCCCCACCTTCCGGTGGGGGACAGGTGGGACGCAGAACCCGGGTCATCCCTCGTCGCTACGGAGGGCGGTGATCGCCCGCGATCGGCATTGTCACCATCCCCGGGCTCAAACATCTCAAGGCCGGACACCGCGACCCCATCCCAGACGCCGACGAGAAATCCCCTTGACGCTGCCCGAAACCAGATCCGCCGACCACGCCAATAAGTCGGAGCGAGATCGCTATTTGTTCTATTTGATCACTACCGGGATGCCGAGCTGGACCTGGCGAGCGATCTCGGTGATGATCTCGTTGGGGACGCGGACACAACCCAAAGAAACCGGGTCACCGATCCGGTCGGGGCGATTGGTGCCGTGGATTCCGATGATGCCGTCGCCGCCGTTGAACTCGGTGATCGTGTCGGACCGTGCCGACAGCCCGAGCGCATGCGGACCCCAGGGGCCGGTGGGATCGGTCAGCTCGACAATATCGGTGACGAAGAAGGTTCCTGGCGGCGTGGGGTTTTCGGGTGAGCCGATGGAGACCGGAGTGGTGATGACGGCTTCTTCCCCAACGAAGAACGTGAGCGTTGATGCGGCGAGGTCGATCTCAATCCGTTGATCAACTTTCGCAAAAGTGAATTGGTCAGCCTCCACCCAACCGGTCGCCTCATTCGGGCGACCCGGGATCGACACCTTGATCCAGCCCTCGACCGGCCCTTCGAGAACCGGGAAAACCGCCGGGCTGCCGAGGATGGTCAACGCGGGAATGACCCGGCTTTCGAACGGGGAGTTGGGAGCCGAATACACGAACACGTCGGCAGAGGCATGGGCGATCTGCCCTTCGTAAACCGGTGCAAGCCCAGCGGTCGTCGTTGTCATCGGTTGCGAAGATGTCGTCGTGGCCACGCTGGGGATCGACGTTCCGGTGGTCGCGAGGACCGTGAAGCCCTTTTCCTCCGTTGTGCAGGCAGCGACAGCCACCAGCACCAACACGACAAATCGCACCCATCTAGGCATGCGCGGTGTGGATCACGAGGAGAGTGCCGGTAGCGACGGTGACCCGGGCGTGATCGTCGACCATCTCGTTCGAGAGGCCTCGTGAGCTGGTGGCCGAAAGACGGCCCGAGTGCAATGCCCACCTGAGACCGGACGTCGAAATCCCCGTGGCATCGGCGCCACAAGCGAGCAACGACACCAATTCGCCTGCCCGCCCGTGAATTGTGGCGCGGTCCCAAACGACATGAACGGTCGACCGCCCGGTCTCCCAGGTGATCTGCATCGAGCGAAATTGCGGATTGGTCAAGACCGCGGCGTTCACCAACAGATGGTCGAGCCGCCCGCCCCCGCCACCGAGCACCACGAGCTCGGTGGTGCCACGCACCAGCGCCGCCTCCAGGGCAAGCTCGAAGTCCGAATGCTCCTTGTCCCGCGGGTGCATCTCGGTGGCGATGTGGCGGAAGCTGTCGCTCGGGCGGATCGAATCGAAATCACCGACGATGAGATCGACCTTGAGCTCGAGCGCCGAGGCGTGGTCAAAGCCTGAATCGGCCGCAATCACCACGTCGAAGTTTCCTTCCGGGCCAGTCAGCCCAGCCGCATCACCTCCAGTGACGATCAGGGTCCGCATGATCGCAAATGACAAAATCGTCTTACTCGCGCCAGCGCGGATAAGGCTTCTACTTCAAGTAGAGGTTGAGCCACTTTTCCACCTCCTCATACCAGTAGAGGGACGCTTGCGGGGCCAGG
>JBPCQV010000093.1:0-3505 GCA_050997725.1 Acidimicrobiia bacterium | reverse complement strand
GGATGTTGATGATCGCCCCAAGGAGAAAGAAGAGCCGGTATGACCAACCCTGCCAGCCGAAGGTCAGACCCGCCGCCAAGGCCCAGGTGGCCACGGCGAACATGGCGATTCCCGCGGCATACGCTCCGGTGTGAGGGCGAGGCTTGCGACGGAAATCGAGCCAAAGGTCGAACGCGAAACCGCTGGCGACCAGCGCCGCAACGATCGCAATCGTGGCTTCCAAAGCCACCGAACGCTAAAGGTGAACGTCGGCCGACAGCGAGTCGCTATTGCGCGACCGGTTTGCGGGCGCCCAACTCCCGATCAAGCATCAACAAAGCCGAGCCGTTCTGGCCGGCAAGCTTGAGCTGGCCGACGATCTTCTGCACAGAGTCTTCTTCCTCGACTTGCTCGGTCAGGAACCAATCGAGAAGCGGAAAGCTCTCGGCGTCCTTCTCCTTGGTTGCCATCGCATAGAGCTCACGGATCGCCTTGGTGACAGTGCGCTCCTGCTCCAACGCCGCCTCGAAAGCCGCCTTCGCCGAACCGTAGGTGGGCTTGGGGCTTTCGACGGTGCCGATGGTCAGCGAGTTTCCGCGGGCGAGGAGAAAGTCCATGAAACGCAGCGCGTGGCCGGTTTCTTCGCCCGATTGGATCCGCATCCACGAAGCCATACCCGGCAGGTCCTTCGACTAGAACCACGCCGACGTTTGCAGATATGAAATCGAGGCCCATAGCTCCAGAGTCACCTGGTCGCTATAGGCGCTCTCCATCGCGTCACTCACCTTCATTACGTTGCTCCTTGCCTTTGAGATGGTCGCGTGCCCGAATTGTCTCTTCTTCGCTCCAGCGCGCGAGCGTCCAAAGCAGATCGGAGAGGCGATTGAGGTAGCGGACGACCTCGGTGGTGGGTTCTCCGAGCGCGACAGCCTCGCGTTCGGCGCGACGGACAATGGTCCGAGCAAGGTCGAAAAGGCCGGCAGCTGGGCCCGAGCCAGGGATGACGAACTCGGTCGGCATCTCAAAACCTTCGTAGTAGTGACCGATCTGCTCCTCGAGCGCGGTGACCATCTCTGCGGTCACCTGGGTGCGGCCCGGGCTGAGTTTCTGGTGGTTCTCTGCCAAAGTCGCAAGCTCAGCCATGGCCACGTACAGCTCGCTCTCGAGATCAGTCACCAGTTGGTGCTCGCGAGGGGCGAGATTGCCGAGCGCTCGCACGAGTCCAAGCGCCGCCTGCGCCTCGTCAACTGCGCCGTACGCTCGCGGGCGTTGGTCGGCCTTGGAGACGCGGCCGCCGAACAAGAGCCCGGTGGTGCCGTCGTCGCCCGTCTTGGTATCAATCCTGGCCACCGTTCGACCTTACCTCCTCGTCAACAGCGGGATATTTACCTCGATTGGGTCGATTCCACCGTGGTAGCCGAGAAGCCGCTTGTCGAATCCCCAAGGAAGGATCACGGTTCCCGGGGCCGCCAGCAACGCGGCATCGGGCAGCCTCGACGCGAGATGACGATGGGGCACTCCGTTGCCAAGCCAGGAGCGAAACTCGGACAACTCCAGCAGGCGGGCTCCGGTCTGCTCGGCCAGCTCCCTCGTTAGACGCATCGAGCCCCGCACCATGACCACCCTCGGGTCTCCCCAAAACTCGAGCGGCCGGTAGCGCTCGTCGCGGATCAGCAATTTCCCCTCAGGTCCGATCGGCATGATCCCGTGATCGGCGGTCCCGAAGAGGACCACGCCATTGGGGAGCTGTCGAGCGATGCCTTCCCAGACGGTGGACACCCATGACAGGGCATCGGCGACTTCCGTCGATTGCGGCCCAAAAACATGCGCGGCATAGTCAACCGGGGGGAGATAGGTGAAGATCAAGGTCCGGGGTCGGCTTGCCGCCTCAACCGTCCGTTCGACGAACTCGTCAACGCTTTGGGCGCCCACGAAACGACACCCTCTATAAAGCGTGCGAGTGAGTGGGGTCCCGGCGAAGTCGGCTGGTTGGACGGTGACCGTCTCCGCTCCAGCCGCAGATAGACGCTCCCAGACGTTGGGCGAGGGTAGGACGCCCTCGTTGTCAATGTTCACCGGCGCGCCGGTGAGATCGACGAACTTGAGCATGTTGATCACCTTTCCCACCTCCGGCCAGTGCAAGAGGTGGCCGATGACACCGTGCGAAGCGGGCTCGAGTCCCGTGACCGCAGTAGCCAAACTCACCGTGGTTGTCGACGGGAACGGGGCTTGCAAGGTCGCTTCCAGATGTGAGGCCAGGAGCGGCGCCCGCTCATCGAGAAACTGCACGCCCAGGCCGTCAAACAGCACCAGAACGACGGCTTTGCCCTCGTCGACGATCAATCTCTCGATGTCGGCGATCAGGCCGATGAGTCCAGTTCGGGGCAAAAAGTCCACCTCCCTATACTCGCAAAAAGGCCTATGACCTCCTATTTCCAGGACTATCTCACCGTCGGATTCTTTGCCGGACTGGGCGCTCTGCTGGTGATGATCATGCTGGGAGTGGCGTCGATCCTCCGACCCGACAAGCCCTCCGCCGCCAAAGCCTCGACTTACGAATGCGGGGTCGACCCGGTGGGTACGGGGTGGAGCCAGACCTACGTCCGCTATTACATCTTCGGGCTGCTCTTCGTCATCTTCGAAGTCGAGGCGGTGTTCGTCTTTCCCTGGGCGGTACAGGTCGACGCCCTCGGTTGGTTTGGGCTGATCGAGATCGCCGCCTTCATCTTGATCTTGATCCTTGGTCTCGTCTACGCGATCCGAAAGGGAGTGCTGAAGTGGGAGTAGCGCAGAAATTCGGGGTGCCCAAGCCCGTGACCTGGCTCCTCAACTGGTCGCGGTCGTACTCGTTGTGGTTGTTCCAATTCGGCTTGGCCTGCTGTGCGATCGAGATGATGGCCGCCTCGGGCCCTCGTTGCGGCTTCATGCGCTTTGGAATCATCCCGCTGCCGGCTTCTCCCCGCCAGGCTGATCTGATGGTCGTTGCCGGCACGGTCACCGACAAGATGGCCCCGGCCGTGCGCCGTCTTTACGACCAGATGCCCGAACCGAAGTACGTGATCTCGATGGGGTCGTGTTCCAACTGTGGCGGCCCCTATTGGGACTCTTATTCGGTCACGAAAGGCGTCGACCAGATTATTCCAGTCGACGTCTACGTACCCGGCTGCCCTCCCCGCCCCGAGGCGCTGATGGATGGGATCGTCCTGCTGCAGAAGAAGATCCGCGGCGAGGACATCAAAGAAAAGTGGAATCAGCGTGACCGTCAGCCCGTCTGAGGCTCCCGCCGACGCACCAGCCGAGGAAGCACCGGCCGAGGAAACGCCGGTCGAAGCCACCTCTCCGCTTGCGGACCTCGCCAACCAGATCGCCCAGTCGATGGCCGGTACAGCCGAGGTCAACTTCGAAACCGCCAAGGTGCGGGTGGAACCCGACCGGTGGGTCGAGGCGCTGACCAAAGCCCGGGACGAGCATGGGTTGACGTTCTTCTCGTGGCTCTCGGCCATCGATTGGAGGAACGAGGTTGCCG
>JBPCQV010000032.1:0-4881 GCA_050997725.1 Acidimicrobiia bacterium | reverse complement strand
TGGCAACGGCCGCGCGTTGGAGCCGTTTCTACTGGATAGTCCTGGGTTCGGTCGCCGGGCTCTTCACTGTTGCCCTCCTTTGGCCGGTCATCACCGACGAGCTCAGATCGCTCCTTCCGGTGGCGTTCATCGTCCCCCTGCTCGCGGTTGTCACCGCTCCGACGTCGGCGATGGCTGTTGCCGACGTGCCCATTCGGGCCGAGTTGTTGGGCTATCGCCGACAAGTCGGAATCGCCCGGGGTTCGCTAATCGGGGCCGGCGCGCAAGTGCTCGCCTCGTTGCTGGCGATATCCATCGGCGCCATGGCCGGTCCGGTGGCGGCCGGCGTCGGTGGGCTGGCGAGCCTGCTGGTCATGGCTTGGTATTTGCGGAAGGCGCGCGTGGGGGCGGTCGATGAGTAGCCGCGACGTGGCCTGGCCCCGGATTTCGGTTGTCACTCCCTCTTTCAACCAGGGGAGGTTTCTCCGGGAGACAATGGAGAGCATTCACAGCCAGGGCTACCCGAACCTCGAGCACATCGTGATGGACGGCGGCTCAACAGACGAGAGCACCGCCATCTTGGCCGAGTACGACAGCCGGCTCGCGTTCTGGGTCAGCGAGAAGGACAAGGGCCAGACCGATGCCATCGCCCGCGGGTTCGACCGCGCCACGGGCGACGTCTTCTGCTGGCTCAACTCCGATGACGTGTTTGTCCCGGGGGCGCTCGAAGCCGTCGGAACCATCTTTCGGGAACGAGCCGACATCGACTTTCTCTATGGAGATGCCGTCTGGATCGATGAGGCCGGAGGATTCATCAAGCACAAGAAGGAGCAAGCGTTCAATCGCTTCGTGATCTGTTTCGACCACAACTTCATCCCTCAGCCGTCGACGTTCTGGAAAGCCAAACTGTATCGCGCCGCGGGCGGGGTCGATCGCACCTTCAACTTGGCGATGGATGGCGATTTATGGCTGCGGATGGCCGAGATTTCCAAACCGAAGCACATCCCCCAGGCCTTCTCGATGATGCGTTTCTACGGGGAGCAAAAGAACACTCGTCTTCGAGACCAGAGCCTGGCCGAGATGCAGCGGCTCCGTGATCGCTACTACCCGCGGGCTCGGGGGGTCAACGCCCGTCGCCTCGGCGCGCGAATCGCGCGAGTCCTGGGAAAAGCCGCTTCGCAGGGTTACTCGATAAGGGAAGTGGCTGGCTCAGGGATCTTCGGCGGCAAAGGTTGGGAGGAGAGGCAGCTCGACCGCTAGATGCCCGAGCGGCGCAGCACGGCCGGCAGCGTTGCCGCCATGATGCGGAGGTCGTTGCCAAGCGAGATGTCGTTCAGATATGACAGCTCGAGCTCGGTGCATTCGTGGAGACGCTTGTCTCCTTGATCGGAAACCTGCCAAACCCCGGTGAGCCCGGGCTTGACTGCGTGCCGCCGGTGCTGCCAAGGCTCGTACTCGTCACGGATGACGCTGACCAGCTCAGGCCGGGGCCCGACCACGCTCAGGTCGCCGAGGACGATGTTGAAAAGCTGCGGTAGCTCGTCGAGGCGGGTGGCGCGGAGGAGCCGGCCGATCTCGGTAATGCGCGGGTCGCTCGCCGACTTATGGGTTACCCGCCGATCATTGCCTACGAACGAGATCTCGCGGTTGCGACGATCCGGGTCCATCGTACGGAATTTGTAGAGCGTGAACGGGACGTTGAATCGCCCCATCCGGGTCTGCTTGAGCACGACAGGCGAGCCCATCTTGAACCAGACCAAGAAACCGATCGTCAAGAGAAGTGGAATGGCGATCACGACCCCGATCAGGCCCAGGAGGAGATCGATCAGCGGTTTGACCCAGTTCAGATAGAAGCTCTTCTCGATGTGGAAGATGTCCGCCTCGACCAAGTGCCGTTCTTCGACAAGCACAGAACTATTGGGTAATCCCAGTGTGTTATTGTGATCCTGCACTTCCAGCCCTTCCGAAATCGCGCCAAACGGAACTCGCGCCAGAACGATTTGATCTGCCCCTGTACCCCTTGGCTTTCACCCACTACCTTGCCCACCAACAAGGTAATCGCAAACCGGAACTTTCTTGAAGGTGACTTTGAAGGAGGGTCGATAGGACTAGTGCGTGCCGTCTTCAGGACAGCAATCGCACGACCCACACGGCGCCGGCGACCAAGATGGCGACCGCCACCACCGCGGAGGCGACGAGCAAGGTCCTCGTCTTCACCCAACCATTCTTGCGTAAGATCGCGCCCCTAATGCCCGGAGTTTTTACGCAGGAATGAGTTAGGAGTTGGCTTCTTGCACGATTTGGTGATTTTGGGAGGCGGGCCCGGCGGCTATGCGGCTGCGCTCTACGCCCACAACTTCGGGCTCTCGGTCGCGCTGGTCTCAGACGAGCGCCCCGGCGGCACCTGCCTCATCCGGGGATGCATCCCCGCCAAGCAGTGGCTGCAGATAGCCGAGGTCTTCACCACGGTCCGCAAAGCCTCCGATTTCGGGGTGATGACCTCAGAGCCCGAGCTCGACTGGTCCGCCGCCCTCGCTCGCAAGCAACAAACCGTCGAAGGGCTTCTCAAGGGGCTCGCCGGTCTTCTCAAGCAGCGAAAGGTCGAGGTCGTCATGGGCCGGGGACGCCTGGACGGTCCTCGCACCGTTGTGGTTGGCGACCAGCGGTTGGAGGCGACGAACGTGATCGTCGCCACGGGTTCATTCGCCCGCACCCTGCCTGGCTATGAGATCGACGGCGTTCGGATCGTGACCTCTGATCATGCCCTCGACTGGCCGGCGCGCCCCGAGCGAGTGTCCATCATTGGCGGCGGCGTTATCGGTTGTGAGTTCGCCTCCCTGCTTGCCGACTTGGGGAGCGAGGTCCACGTTCTCGAGCTCTTTCCCCAGATCATCCCGGGCGCCGACACCGACGCCGTCAAAGTGCTCGAACGCGAGCTCTCGCGACGAGGGGTGACGTTTCACCTTGGAGTGTCGGTCGGGCCGCCCGAGGTGGGCGCAAGTTCGGTGCGCGTACCTTTCGGGTCTGAATCAGTCGAGGTCGACTCGGTCCTGATGGCGGTGGGCCGCGGTCCCAACACCGGGGATGCGGGACTCGAGACCGCCCCTGGCCTGGAGATGGAACGTGGTTTCGTGAAAGTCGACACCAACACGATGCAGACGGGAGCGGCCGGGGTCTACGCGGTCGGCGATGTCGTGGCCGGTACGCCACAGCTCGCCCATGTTGGGTTCGCCGAAGCGATCTCGGCCGTGACCCACATCGCGACGGGTAAGGCGGCACCCGTCGACTATCGCGCCATCCCCCGCGTCACCTATACCCATCCGGAGTTCGCCGAAGTTGGGCTCACCGAAGCCCAAGCGAAGGAGAACGGCCTCGACGTCGAAGTTCACAGTCATGCGATGACCGGGGTAGGGCGAGCGATCATCGTTGGCCAGAATCGAGGAACCGTGAAGGTGACCAACGTCAAGGGTGGTCCCATCGTTGGGGCGTCGATAGTGGGGCCGCAGGCCGGCGAATTGATTCACGAGCTGATGTACGCGATCGGTTGGGAGGCTTATCCGACAGAGGCGGCCGCGTTTATCCATGCCCACCCGACACTTTCCGAAGCCGTAGGCGAAACGTTGCTTTCGGCTACCGGGCGCAGTTTGCACTAATCGAAACGAGGGAGAGCCATGCCGACGACCGTCACCATGCCCCAGTTGGGCGAGACCGTAACCGAAGGGACGATTCTCCGTTGGGCGAAGAACGTGGGCGATCCCATCGCGACCGACGAGGTCCTCGTCGAAATCTCGACTGACAAGGTCGACACCGAAATTCCTTCCCCTGCCCAAGGGGTCGTGATCGAGCTCTTGGTCGGCGAGGGCGAAACCGTTGCCGTGGGCACCGCATTGGCGGTCATCGGCGAGGCAGGCGAGGCTCCGGGGGCAGATGGCCAGGCGCCGGCCGAGGCACCTACCGCCGAAGCTCCACCGGCCGAAGCTCCACCGGCCAAAGCGCCTGCCCAAGAGCCCGCCGCTCCCGCGCCTCCGCCGGTCCAGGAGGCGCCGCAGCAAGAAGCGCCCAAGCAGGAGGCACCCGCGGCGGTTCAAGCCCCGCCCCGGGAGGTGTCGGTCACCGTCGAACCCAGCCCGCCGGAGGCGTCGGACGATGCCCCGAATCGAGGCGTCCTTTCCCCGGTAGTTCGCAAACTCGCCCGCGACCAGGGCATCGACCTCGGAACGCTCACCGGTAGCGGCGAGGGTGGGCGAATCACGCGCCGCGACGTCGAAGCTGCGATTGCGAGCCAGGACCAACCTGCCGCCACCGCTCCGGCGCCAACGGCACCGACAGCCGAGCCTGCCCCCGTCCCCGTTGCAGCCCCGCCGACGCGCCCGGCACCTTCCAGCCCGCCGCCAATGGCACCACCTGCCCCGGCCGTTGCCTCCGGCGCCGAAGAAGTTTCCCTCGATCGGCTTCGAGTCCGCATCGGCGAGAACATGCTGCGGGCCAAGCAGACGGCGGCCCACGTTTGGACCTCGGTCGAGGTCGACTATGAGAGAGTCGAGCGGGTCCGAAGCGCGGCCAAGGAATCGTGGAAGAAGGAGGAGGGGTTCTCGCTCACCTATTTGCCATTCATCGCTCGGGCGACCATCGACGCCCTCAAGGAATACCCGGTGGTGAACAGCTCGTTCTTCCTGGAGGAGCGGAAATCAATCCTCCATCGGACGGTGAACCTGGGTGTGGCAATCGATCTCGATCAAAAGGGCCTCGTTGTGGCGACGATCCGCAACGCTGACGGTCTCCGGCTCGTCGGCTTGGCCCGTCGCATCCGCGAGCTGGCCGAGAAGGCCAGGGCGGGGAAGCTCGACCCCGACGATGTCAGCGGCTCGACCTTCTCGATCACCAACCCGGGCCCGTACGGAT
>JBPCQV010000130.1:0-15844 GCA_050997725.1 Acidimicrobiia bacterium | reverse complement strand
GTCATATTCAACATCGCCATCGACTCCAGCAGGGCAGGGTGCGGATCGAAGGCAACCCCCTCCGCCGAGTCCGAGGTGCGGAGTCGAGCGTCGAGACTTCGCAGCGCCCGGGCGAGCCGAGCGAGATTGGCCCGTTCTTTTCTTGGCACGATGTCGGCATCGTTGGTCATGGCCGGCGAGCCGTGGATTACGGCGGCGAGCCCGCCGACGAGCACGTAGTCGACCTCGTGCTCGGCCAGCACGCGAAAGATGCATTCGGGATCGAGAGGTGCCGGCATCAGCCGATGCGCCGGGCCGTGGCCCGCAGGCGACTGAGGTTGGCCACCGATTCGAGTCGCTGGGAGGGCGACATCGCCAGCTGTTGGCGAATCTGGGAGCGGTCGACCTCGTCAGGCACGAGGCTCAGTTTGAGCCGTAATCCGCAGGCGCTAAAAACTCGGGCCAGGGTCGAGAGTCTGGGCTCCTCAGTGGCGCTTTCCCAACGGGATATCACTGGCTGCTTGCTGCCAATCCGTCGGGCCAGCTCGGCTTGCGACAGATTTGCTTGTTGTCGAGCAAAGCGAATCAGAATGGCCGCAGTGCGAGTGGCGCTGGTTGTCGGTGGCATTTCCTGAGAAATTATAGCGTTTAGGAGCTGGGCATATAGCTTAAGCGCTATACTTCACTGAATTGCCCGGGTGGCTTGCGACTTCCCTCATCGTTCAGTAGGAGCTTGCCCCAGGCCAATACCCTTGTTACGCCCGCATCGGTGGGATACGTTCCCCCGCATGCGACCCGCCGTCACCATGCCCGGTTATCACAAGGGTCGAGAACCGGCCAACAAAGGCAAGAAGTACCCGGCGGAGATCCTCACCCCAGCCGAGCTCGCCGCCCTCTTTCAACAGATCTCGGCTACGACCTCGATCGGAATCCGGAATCGCGCTTTGATCACGGTTCTCTATCGAGCGGGCCTCCGCCACTCCGAGGCCTTGGGGCTGTATCCAAAGGACGTCGATCTCGCCGCCGGTGCTATCGCCGTTCTCCATGGCAAGGGCGATCGTCGTCGAACCGTCGGCATCGATCCAGGAGCATGTCAAGTGATCGGCCTTTGGGTCGACAGGCGTCGCCAGCTCGGCTTCGGCGCCCCGGTTCCCTTGTTTTGCACGTTGCAGGGCGCGACAATGAAGACCTCCTATCTCAAACAGTTGCTGCCCAAGCTTGCTCGCCAGGCCGGGATCGGAAAGCGAGTCCACCCCCACGGGCTCCGCCACACCCACGCCTACGAGCTGATGATGGAGGGCGTCGAGATCCCGGTGATCCAGCGTCAACTGGGCCACGTCTCCCTCGCCACGACCAGCATTTACCTCAACCACATCGCCCCCAAGCAAGTGATCGAAACCATGCGCAAGCGCACCTGGGAGCTATGACGACCGCCGACAGCGCTTGCCGACCCTCTGGACGATGTCACTCGGGCCCCGTAAAACGGAAGACGCTTCCCCACCCCTATGAAGACGCTTCCCCACCCCTATATAGAAGGAGTGGACTTGAGGAATCCCTTTAAGAAACCCTTGAGAATCGAAGGGTTTGCCGATGCGTTGGCGGCCGCCCTCGGCATCGCCGACAGGTTCGAGCGCGGGCATGCCTCGGTTGCCTTGGACTCGGAGGGAACCGTGCTCGACCTCACCTGCTTCGCCGGGCCTGACCACACGGTCATGACCGCGCTTGGCTGGGCCGACTGTCTGTCGTTTAACGAACCTCGTTTCAAGTCGTTGATTTTGATCGGCCGTCGATGATGTGAGCGTGCTGGCGGAAACGGACGTTGAGTTTTTCCGTAGAGCCCGCAAGGTCTGCGCCGATTCGGGGGTCCGGTTGATCGATTGGATCAAGACCGACGCGGAAAACTTCCGGACGATGGCGATCAGCTGCGGGGGCGAGGAAGACTTCTACCAGTAGCACACCGGCAACGAGCACCCTCGATCTGAGCCCTAGTGCATAGAATCACTAGGTATGTCTTCCAACGACTTCAGTCAGGTGCTGGCGGCGGCCGCCCGCCTCCAAGAACTGGTTCCCGATGCGGTGCTGGTGGGAGGCTCCGCCGCCGCCCATCACGCTAACCACCGCATTTCCTTCGATGCCGATCACGTCGTCGCGGATCTCAAGTCGCGCTTCGACGAGGTGCTGGCCGCCCTCGAAGACACCGAGGGTTGGATCACCTCGCGGGTCAAACGGCCGGTGATGGTGCTCGGTCGCCTCGATGGGATCGAGACCGGGGTGAGGAACTTGATCCGCAGTCGACCGCTGGAAGTCGAAGAGATTCGAATCGGCGACAGAACACTCAGAGTGCCCACCCTGGCCGAGATCGCCCGGATCAAGGCCTGGCTCTGTCTGATCCGCAATGCCACTCGCGACTACCTCGACTTCGCCGCCTTAGCCGACCGATTAGGAGAGGAGGAGGCAGCGTCGGTCGTGGGTTCGCTCGACGAGTACTACGTCGATCAGATCGGGCCCGGGGGAAGGCGGGTGGCAACACAGGTCGCCAAACAACTGGCCGACCCGCGGCCCGGCGACCTGGCCGAAGTCGACCTCCGCTTCTACCGACAACTCGAACCCCGGTGGCAGCAGTGGGAGGCGGTCGCAGCCGCCTGTGGAAGAGTGGCGGTGCGGGTTCTCGAAGGACTGGTCGCGCCATGATTCATCGCCACCTCGACTATCCAGCTGACTCCGACCTCGAAGAGTTGCCAATGGTCGCCATTGCCGATTTGTTGGAGCGGGGCGATCTCAACGACTGGAGACCGCTCGCTGCGACCATCGCCCGCGAACCCTTCGGCGACGTGGCCGAGCGAGTCGCCCGCGTGATCGACTCCTTTCCGATGTATGGCACCTCGGCGCTGTGGCGCGCCTACCTGGAACGGCGACGGGCCGCGGTAGCTGGATATGACTTGAACGAACCCTCTCGCCTGGGTGAGTTGCGCCGCTACCTCGGCATCACCCAAACGGAACTTGCTAGCCGACTCCACATCTCGCAGTCGGACCTCTCCAAGCTCGAACGGAGAGCCGACTGGCGACTTTCCACCGTGCGGCGCTACGTCGCCGCGCTGGGTGGAGACCTTCGCTTGAAGGCGATCCTTCGTCGCCGCTAGGGCGACGCCGTACGATCGACGCATGCCTGAACCTCGCCTCACCGATCACCAACTTAAAGAGCTCAGCCCTCAGTCGACCCTCGCTGTGCGTATCCGCAAAGCCATGAGCGAAATCGACATGAGCACTTTGTTCGAAGATCACCTCCCCAAGGTCTACGACGAGATCCGCAGCCGTGGTTATGAGACCGCGGGCCCTCCGTTTGCTCGCTACCACGAGTTTGGACCCGAGTGGGCGGATGTCGAGATCGGGGTTCCGCTAACCGAAGCTCCTTCCTCGTTGAATCCGCTTGACGAGGTTCCGCTGGAGCAGACCGGCGTGTCGGAGTTGTCCGGCGGTTGATCGCCAAGGTGGTTCATCACGGTCCCTATCACACCCTGGGCGATGCCTATGGGCCCTTTCACGACTGGATCCACTCCCAGCCACGACGAAGGTCTCGGCCCATGGGAGTCGTACATCCGCGAGTCGGGTGCCGAGCCCGCACCAGATGATCTCGAAACCGAGATCTATTGGCCTACCGCTTGACCCCGAACGATGGGTTGAAGCGGTTAGCCCTAACCATATATGTTGTTAGAAACTCGACAAATATGTATTGTTGAGGGGTGCAGTCACATCTTCTTCTTATGGAAGCACGACGTCGCGCCGGTCTTACCCAGGCTGAGCTGGCCCGGCGGATCGGGAAGGCGCCATCGGCCATCAGCCGGTGGGAAAGGAGCGAAGCGCAGCCTTCGTTGGCGACGCTGCGAGAACTGGTGCGGGGCGCCGGCTTCGACCTCGTTATCGGCCTGGTGGCTTTCGATGATCACGACTTGGCATTGATCCGCCGGGCGCTTCGACAAACCCCGGAGGAGCGGCTGGAAAGCTTGATCAAGGCAGTGTGGGCAATCGAAAAGATGGCTGGGGCGATTGGCTGATTACGACCCAGTAGGAATGTTGCGCACGCTCGTTGCTCACCACATCGAGTTTGTCGTCATCGGGGGCGTGGGCGCTCGACTCCGTGGTGCCCCTCTCCTCACTCAAGACCTTGATGTGACGCCGAGGCGATCGCATCCAAATCTCGTCGCGGTGGCGGCCGCGCTGGGCGAGCTCGAGGCCCGGCTGCGCACCTCCACCGAGCCCGAGGGAGTGGCGTTTCCGGTGACTCCGGAGCTCTTGGGAGCGGCGAGCTCGTGGACACTGACTACCAGCCTCGGCGATCTCAATCTGGTGCTCGAGCCCGCCGGGACGCGGGGTTACGAAGACTTGATCGAGCAAGCCGACCAGTTGCGGGTCGCGTCGGATCCACCGCTCATTGTCTGGGTGGCTTCGCTGGCTGACATCATCAGGTCGAAGCAGGCCACCGGACGAGCCAAGGATTTGGCGTCATTGCCGCTTCTGCGTGAAACCCTCGACGAAATCGACCGCAACCAGCGCCGCTAGATTTCGGCATGGCATACACGAGAGGAGAACGCATGCCGATGTTCATCACCCTGGGCAACTTCACCGACCAGGGAATCCGCAACTACCAGGACTCACCCAAGCGGGCCAAAGCCTTCAAAGACATGGTCGAGGGTATGGGTGGCAAAGTTCACAATGTCTTCTGGACGCTTGGCCAGTACGACCTCGTGGCGATTGTTGAAGCCCCCGACGATCAGACGGCGGCAGCGCTAGCCGTCAAACAGGCGTCACTCGGGAATATCCGAGCTCTAACGATGCCTGCGTTCGAGATGGACGAGATCCAAAAGATCATCAAAGCGACTGAGTGATTTCTGAGGGTCGCTCCGAAACCGGGTCAGGCTTCTGACCCGGTTTCTGTTTTGAGCCGGCGGGCTACCTCGGCCAGAATTTCATCCAGCGGTCCATAGGTCCCATCTGAATCCGGGCTGGCGCGCATCTCATCTGCACTCATGGCCGATCCCTCCAGCAGCATCAACCCGAGCATCGAAGACATCATCATGGGGCAAAATCGGAAATTCACCCCGGAAAGTTGAATCGCCCGCTCGGGTTGAGGTCTCTCGACCTACCTGAGCGCGGCCACCACCTCGATCTCGCCGCGCATCCCGTACTCGTAGTGGCCGGGGAAATGACAGGCGAACTCGAAAACTCCCGGTTCATCGAAGGTGAAGGTGGTGATCGCCGCGCCGTTGGGTCCGACGGTGACCTCTCCTGGGATCGATGGATGCTCGGCTTCGGTTCCTTGGGCGTGTCGAAGGTGGACCTCCGGCCCGCCGGTGATCAGCTCATGGTGTATCGGGTCGTCGTTGACCACGAAGAAGCGGACTCGAGTTCCCTCGACCAACGTTAGGCGGTCCGGTTCGAAGCGCGAATAATGCACATCGATCTCCACGGTGACATCGCCGGGTCCGAGCGGGACCATGTCCGATTCTCCGGTGGCGATGGCCGAGCCGACTCCGGTGATCAGCGCCGCCACCGCCACGGCGGCAACGAGAAGCGGCCGCAGGCCCAGATCGCTCATGCCGGCCCGCCGATGATCTCTGTTCGGCGTCGACGGATCGAAGGCAGACCGAGGGCGATGATGAGCGCACCGGCTCCGATGCCGGCCAAGAGCGGCCACACCGGCCAGGAACGGCTGCCGTCAAGAACCATTGCCTCGGGACCAGGGACCCCGGTGTCGGCAAAGTTGGCGGCGACCCCCTGGGTGGCCGAGATTGCCAAGTCGTAATCGAGCTCGGCGGCGGGCGCGTCGAGCTTGAGATAAGAGAGCCACATCTCAGCGGGCAACCATTCCATCCCTACGTCCGAACGAAGTTCGTCGAGCAGGAAGTCAGTGGCGGGTTCGCTGCGATCAAGCGTCATGCCCGTCCCTCCGGCCAAAAGGTTGGGTTCATCCGGCGTCAACAGGAACACATCGGCTTCGATCTGGGTGTCGCCGCTTGCCCCGAGACCGAGAATGCGGATGGGAACCCAGGGATCGTCGGTGGGGATAGTGGCCATGATGGGGGTGCTGTCGCCCGGCTCTTGTTCTAGATCAGCGGCTCGTTCGGCGTTGAACCGGGCGGCCATGAAGATCGGGCTGCGCTGTGCGTAGAAGTCGAGCATCTCGGGGGCGTCGGGGGTGAGAAAGAAACCGTGCTCGGTGGCCCAGGCGCCGACCTCGTCGCCACCTCCGCGGAGGACGGTGATGTCGAGCGCATCAATCTCCACTTCGAGGAGAACCTCGGCTCCGGCGGTAGTGGCGGACGCGGCAGCATCGAAAAAGAGATTTCGATCTGGCGGCGCCACCTCCTGCACCAGCCGCTGCAGGGTCCAGTCACCGCCCCGTACTACTTCCGTGGGGATGTCGGGGAGGGGGATGATCGAGCCCACCTCTTCGCCGCTGCCGGTGAACTCGAAGGCGGTGACGTATCGCTCCACCCCGTCGCTATAGGCGGCGAGAGTGGTGGTCCGCACGAGTTGGATGGTGCCGTTCTCGCCGACCAGCCCTCCGCAGGCAAGCGCCGGAACCGCGCCGAGGGCAACGATGGTCGCCGCTGTCACTGTCAGGAAACCGATCCGCCTTGCCGCCGACATGTCGTCCTCCGTGGTGGTCTTAGCCGTTCGACGTCACGGAGGTGGCGGGCGGTTCCCCCTTTAGAGATGCTCTCGTTCCTCGCGTACCGCGGCGAGGACCTCGAGCTCGATGAGGTCCTTGGGCCGACCTTCAGCGCGCTCATTCGTCGCAGGTCTTCGACGTTGCAAACTTTCACCGAGAGATCCTCGAGATCGACGTCTTCTGCCGTGCGCTCCAGTTCGTCATAGTCGACGGTTCCACTTGGGGTGCCAAGGACATCAAGGTTTCCGGCGTCGGTGACAAAGGTGAACGAGTCACCGTTGGCCACGGTGGTCGCGTCGAGTTGGAAGGGCAACTCTTCGACGCCGCGCAGCCTCGCATCTAACAAAGAGTTGCCATGTGAAGGTCCTGTCGAAGGCCGCCGCTAGAACCGCTTGCGGGCTTCGGTTTCAACGTCGAGCATCCGACCTGTGGGCTCGAAGCCATTGCTCAGATAGAACGGCGCCGGTGATCCCTTTCCGGTCTCCCAACTGATGAGCAGGGTTTCGGCGCCGAGCGATCTGCACTCGGCAATGAGAAGTTCGAGCACCCGCTCACCGATCCCGCGGCGTTGGTGGAGACGATCGATCAGCAGCCGCCATAGGTAGGGCTCGCGAGAATGCTCGTGGGGGAGGGCAAGCATCACAAAGCCGACGATCTCGCCGTCGGCGGCGACGGCTCGCATCCACGGCACCGCCGGATAGCCGTCGACGATCTCTGGAAAAAGCGCGTCGGTAAACGAGTCCGCCATCGTGGCGACGAAGCGCTCTTGGGTCTTGTGGGTGGCGAGTTTTGACACCTGCGGCTGGTTGCCGACGGTGATCTCGATGAGGTCGACCTTCTTCGGCGGGTGTCGAGGACGGTTGCGCCAGATCTCCCAGTCGGGACGGATGAGGCCGTAGATCCAGTCGTCGGAGTTCTCGTCCCCCAGCCAGAACGAGGCCTTGGTGTGCCCTTCGAAGAGAAACCCCGTCCTTTCCATCACCATCGCCGAGGCCGGATTGTCGGGATGGAGCATCCCGAAGACACGGGTGACCTGCAGATGGTCGAAGCAAAACTCGAGCAGAGCTTCGAGCGCCTCGACCGCGTATCCCTGACCCCAGTATTCGCGGGCGAAGGTGTAGCCAACTTCGGCAGTGTGGCCGTCCGCGCTGAGATGGAGTGCCAGATCGCCGTAGACCTCGCTGTTATCCCCGTCAGCGACGATCGCCGACCACGTTTGGTCCTTTTCGGGGCCGGTCATCGCCACCAGTTCGGAGATCCTCTTTTCCGCCCGCTCGAGCGTGTAAGGGAGCTCCCAGTCCTGGTATTTGGCCACCTCCGGATCGTTCCGACGCGCCGCCGAACCCGCCGCATCGGTGGGTTCGAAAGGGCGGATCAGCAGACGGCGGGTCCGGATCGGGGTGAACACGAGCGAGAGTCAAACACGTGCTCAAGTCGACCGGGGTTCTATTAAATGCGTACGTTCTAACGTACAGTGTTACCTCATGGTTACCAAAGTGATTCCCAAAACCGAGCTCCGAGCGCGCATCCGCGAGGAGCTGGCGC
This sequence comes from Acidimicrobiia bacterium, assembly GCA_050997725.1. Classification (GTDB taxonomy): domain Bacteria; phylum Actinomycetota; class Acidimicrobiia; order Spongiisociales; family ZC4RG35; genus JACCTH01. The sequence continues at coordinate 7,650 of JBPCQV010000130.1, read as the reverse complement.
AAATCGGAGATGACTCGCTACTTATCACCGAGCATGGACATCCAGTAGCAGTCGTCGTGTCGGTGGAGCGCTGGAACGATCTCCAAGAGAGCATCGAAGATCTTGAGGACGCGGTCGCCCTCCTTGAACACCGCCTGACCTCTGCGCCGCCTCGCGCGGCAGAGTTGGTGTTCTCGGACTTGGAACTGGAGGAGTCCGATGTACGAGGTCCGTCTCGCCAATCGGGCTGAGCGGGGGTTGCGGCGAATCCGCCATGGGGATCCGCGGGGATACGAGAGAGTCAAATCTGCGATTCGTTCCCTGGCCGAGGAGCCTCGTCCGGTCGGCGCCGCCAAGCTGACCGGAGTCGACCCGCCGGCATGGAGGCTACGAATCGGGGAGTATCGCATCGTCTTTGAGATCCATGATCTCTACTTGGAAGTCGTGGCGGTCAATGTGGCACCCCGCGGCGAGGTCTACCGCTAGCCGGCTCGCGCACCGAATTCTGTCAGACCCGGTCCGTACGTTTGAGGGCAACTGGCAAGGAGGCCAACGATGGATGCCCGGACCAAGGCATGGATAGAACAACAAGACGCTTGGATAACCGACACGATCAGGAGATTTGGGGTCTATATCCCTTATGTGGGAGGTGGCACTTGCTCAGCTCCTGGTTGTGAGTGCTCGGACGACGAAGGGCCGCCATTTGCCTACACCGTTGGCTTGTTTGGTCTCAACCATCCCGAGCTGCTGATTTTCGGCGTCTCGTCTCACGACGCTTCCGCGATTCTCAATGAGCTCGCAGACAGAGTCCGGAGGGGAGAGAACCTTTTGGCCGGCTGACCGATAACCCTTGAGGATTGGCCCTACGAGATCGTCCCCGAGGAGGTGCCAAACCCGGGCGAAGTGGTCTTCGAGGCGAATCGTTTCATAGCGCGGCCGCCTGAGGTGTCGGTCCCGGTGCTCCAGCTGACCTATCCCGACGAAGATGGTCACTTTTCTTGGGACGCCGGCTACGCGCCGATTGAGATCCAGCCGCGGCCGGGAAACTTCGCCGCTTGATTATGTTGCGCTGGCATGCCGCGAGACATGTCCGACTACCAAACGTTGAGCTTTGACTGTTACGGGACGTTGATCGACTGGGAATCAGGGATCGAAGTCGAATTGGGGCCGTGGGTGGCGAGGCACGAGCTCGAGTTCGAGGCAGTGCTTGCCTCCTTCGCCCAGGTCGAAACCCAGGTGCAAAAGCAATCGCCGCAGATGAGATATCCCCAGGTTCTGGCCGAGGCTTTCCGCCGGATCGGTCGAGGTCTCGGTATCGAAGTCGGCGATGAGGAAGTCGAAGAGTTCGGGGGGTCAGTCGGTCGGTGGCCGCCCTTTCCCGACTCGGCGCAGGCGCTCAAGGAATTGAAAGCGGGCTTCCGACTGGCCATCCTCTCCAACGTCGATCGAACGTCGTTCGCTCTATCCAACGAGAAGCTCGGAGTCGAGTTTGATCTCGTCGTCACGGCCGAAGACGTCGGCTCCTACAAACCCGACCGGCGCAACTTCCTCGCTTTGTTTGAGCGACTGCCACCCATCGGCGGTGAGCGCTCCTCCCTCCTTCATGTCGCGCAGTCGTTGTTCCATGACCATGAGCCGGCGCTTGCCCTGGGTTTGGAAACGGTTTGGATCGACCGTCGCGCCGAGCATGGCGGCTCCGGGGCGACGCCACCACCACCCGTTGCCGTGACTCCGACCTGGACGTTCCCTTCGATGGCCGCTTTCGCGGCAGCCGTCGACGGGCCCTAGTTGAAGCCCGCGCTCAGGACAATCTCTCCCCCGGTGACGATTGGAGCCTCGACCTGGAAGGTGTCGGCGATTTCGTTCCAGGCTTGGAAGCGAGGATCAGCATCGTGAACATGATGACCGTCTCCGTCGGCGAAGCTCACGCTGATCAAATACTGCACCGCCCCTTTGATCGGTCGGGTGGAAATGTCCATCCGGGTCAGGGAGGCGTGAAGCATGATTCCCCGGCCGACATAGTCCTCCCAGATCGGGAGCTCATGTTCACGAAAGCCGCGTTCGAATTCGGCTCGGCGTCGATGTTGAGAACGATCCCCACTGCTTCCATCAGCTCGCCTTGTCTTCTGTGCTTGGCGGACCGACCGCGACGCGTTGGGAAGTGGTCATTTCACGTAAAGCGTCTTTTCCTTCTTGACGACTTGGCGCCGGCCGAGCGGCACGACAATGGTGAACAGCTTGTAGGCGAAACCGAGGCCACGAATCTTCGCGAAAATGCCCTGCGGACCCCGCAGCATCTGGCCCGTTTGCACGTCGTATTTGAAAGCATGCCAAGGACAGACAAGGCATCCCTCGGCATCGATGCTTCCGTCAGCGAGATCGGCGAGTAGATGCCGGCATCGTCGGGTGACGGCGAAGTACTCACCTTCGATGTTGCCCACCGCCCATCGATCGGCCCCGGTTACGGTGCCCGGTGGCAGTTTGGAGATTGGACCAACTTTTGCCAGTTCATCGTCAGCCATCAACCCTCCTCATAGGAACGAAAGTACTCGCAGGAGCGACCTGTCGGATCCTATTTCACCCATCGCGCCATGCGTAGCCACGATCATCAGCAACACCACGTGGGTCACAGGGCTGACCACCCGGCTGCGAGTCACAGTGGTCACGACCAGCACGCGGGCCACAGCGACTCCATGTTCAGAGATCGTTTCTGGCTCTCCTTGGTCTTGACCCTACCCGTTGTCTTCTTCAGCGAGATGATCCAAGAATGGTTCGGCTATCGCGCTCCCCGCTTTTCAGGCGCCGAGTGGATAGCTCACGTTCTCGGCACGGTGATCTTTGTGTATGGCGGGTCGCCCTTCTTGAAGGGGGCCTTGACAGAGATCCGCGATCGGGCTCCGGGGATGATGTTGCTCATCGGGATGGCGATCACCGTCGCCTTCGGGGCCTCAGCGGCTACCACCCTGAGGGTTCGATCTCGAGTGTTGGTGGGAGCTGGCGGCCCTGATCGTCATCATGCTGCTGGGACACTGGATGGAGATGCGGGCCATCGGCCAAGCGACGAGAGCGCTGAGCGCGCTCGCCGCACTGCTCCCCGATGAGGCCGAACGGGTCACCGACGATGGCACCGAGTTAATCGCTTTGTCCGAGTTGTTGGTTGGCGATTTGCTGTTGGTCCGTCCGGGCGGGCGGGTCCCGGCCGATGGCGTGATCGTCGACGGTGAAGCCGATCTCGATGAGTCGATGATCACCGGCGAGTCGAAGACCGTGGCGAAGAAGACCGGGGACAAGGTCGTCGCCGGGACGGTGGCCACCGACTCTTCGATCCGCATGAGCGTGGAAGCGGTCGGTGAGGAGACGGCTCTGGCCGGGATCGAACGTCTGGTGGCCCAAGCGCAGCAGTCGCGCTCCCGGGCCCAGGTGTTGGCCGACCGGGCCGCGGCGCTGCTCTTCTACGTGGCGATGGCGGCCGCGGTGGTGACGGCGGTGGCCTGGTTGGTCGCGGACCGACCCGATCAGGCCGTGGCCCGGACCATCGCGGTCCTGGTCATCGCCTGTCCGCATGCCCTCGGCCTGGCCATCCCTCTCGTCATCGCCATCTCCACCAACCTCGCTGCCCGCAATGGGATCCTGGTCAAAGACCGGCTCGCTCTCGAGCGAATGCGGAACATCGACCTGGTCCTTTTCGACAAGACCGGAACCTTGACCAAGGGGAGACACCGGGTTAACGCCGTGACCGCGGTCAACTCTGACAATGGGCGACTTTTGGCGCTGGCGGCGGCAGTTGAGTCGGAATCCGAGCATCCTCTCGCCCGAGCCATAGTCGACGCGGCCAAGAAAGCCGGCGCGATCCCCGTCGCCCGCAACTTCCAGTCGATGGCCGGCCGCGGGGTGGAGGCGGAAATCGAGGGACGAAGAGTTGCGGTTGGCGGCCCAGCTCTGATCGCCGAGCGCGGCTTGCAGGTTCCGACCGAAGTCGTCGACGCGACCGCCGAATGGGTTGAGCGGGGAGCGGCAGTCCTGTATCTGGTTGAGGACGGTGAAGTAACCGGCGCCTTGTCTCTCGAAGACGAGATCCGTGAGGAGTCGCGCGCAGCGATCTCCCAGCTCCACCAGGCCGGAGTGAAGGTGGCGATGATCACCGGTGATGCTCGCCAGGTGGCTACCGCCGTCGGAGAGTCGCTGGGAATCGACGAGATTCTCTCCGAGGTGTTACCGGAAGACAAACACTCCAAAGTTGCGGAGCTGCAGGGGCGAGGTTTGCGGGTGGCAATGGTGGGTGACGGAGTGAATGACGCCCCTGCCCTCGCCCAGGCCGATGTCGGGATCGCGATCGGTGCTGGGACCGATGTCGCGATTGAATCGGCAGGGATCGTCCTCGCCTCCGACGACCCCCGAGGCGTGGTCGGTATTCGGCGCCTTTCCCAGGCCGGCTATCGGAAGATGCTGCAGAACCTGGTCTGGGCCGCCGGCTACAACGTGATCGCCATCCCGCTGGCAGCCGGCGCGCTCGCCGGGGCCGGGATCGTCCTCGCCCCGGCAACGGCCGCGGTGCTGATGAGCGCGTCAACGGTGATCGTTGCTTTGAACGCTCAGCTACTCCGCGGTCTCGATCTGCGGCCCGAAGGCAACGTCAATTAACCGTGAACAACAGAAGTCCAGCTAACGCCGCCGCGGCAACGATCACTGGTTCGGGGATGCGACGGGGACTTTTCCATAAGACCAGCAACGCGGCGGTAGCGATGAGAGCAGTGGAGATATCGATGATGGCGCGGCGGCCAAGGACGATCACTGCACCGGCGATCGCACCGATAGCGGCGGCGGTGACTCCGTCGACGATGGCGGCGATGGCCGGGCGGCGGCCGAACTTGCGGAAGTACGGCGCGGGGAAAACTGTCAATAGGTAGGCGGGCAGAAACGTTGCCACCGCAGCGACGATCGCCCCGGGGAGCCCGGCCACCAGGTAGCCGATGAAGCCGGTAGTGATGACCACCGGGCCGGGGGTGATCATCGCAACTGCGACCGCATCGAGGAATTGTTGGTCATTGAGCCAGCCGAACCCGACGACCACCCCGCCGTAGAGGAAAGGGACAATCGCCAGCCCGCTTCCGAACACGAACGCTCCGGCCCGAAAGAAGAACCAAAAGATTTCGCCTAGGCCCTGCGGGGAACCGGTCGCTTGCAGGGCGATGGGCAGGGGGAGGAACAAACCAGCAGCCGTCCCGGAACGGGCTCGGAAGCGGGGCGAGCGGGCCGCCCAGACGACCAGGCCCGCGATCGGGAACAGCTCCACCCGTTCGGTCTCGGTGATCGCCGTGACCGCTGCCGACACGATGAATATGACCCACAGCAAAGCGTCGCCGCTAACCGTCCTCCGGGTGAGCCGATAGGCGCTCCAGGCGATGATCCCGATGATGGCTGCCCCGACCCCGTAGAAGACCGCCTGCATCCAAGGAAGCCCGCCGAAGCGGGTATACGCCCAACCAATGGCGACAACCATGACGAAGGAGGGGAGGACAAAGGCCAGAGTGGTGAGCGAGGCGCCGAGATAGCGATAGTGGACAAAGCCGAGGTAGGTGCAAAGCTGCGCGGCGAGCGGTCCGGGGGAGATGTTGGTGAGGGCCAGCCCTTCTCGGTACTCATCCTCACTGATCCAGCCTCGGCGGGCGACCAGGTCTCGATGCATGTACTCGACCAGCGCCACCGGGCCACCGAAGCCGGCAACACCCAGGTAGAGGAAATAACGGACAAGCTGGGAGAGCCGGTACGCCGGGATCGATGGATAAGGCGTCCCGGTCATCGGATCATTCATTCTGGTGTAAAAACCCCGTGATTAGGGGCGCCAAGTTACGCAAGAATGGTTGGGTGACCTATCCCAAAGCACTGTACGGGGGATCGACCGGCGAAGTCTCGGCGCGACTTAGGCCGGGCACGAGCGAACCGGATCTGGTTCGTACGAGCGGTACCGAGGTTCACTACTTGACGACCGGCGCCTCGACGAGAGGCCTTTTCGGGCTCTACAAGTGGGCGATGGGCTCCGGTCAAGGTGGAGCCGAGCCCCATTTTCATCGCACGATCTCCGAGTCGTTCTACATCCTCAGCGGCTCGGTCCGGGTCTATGACGGAAAGGAATGGCTCACTGCCGAGGTCGGGGATTTCATACATGTTCCTCCCGGTGGAATCCATGCCTTTAGCAACGAGTCCGGTGCCGACGCTTCGATGCTGATCCACTTCGCACCTGGTGCCCCCCGCGAGTCCTACTTCGAGAACCTCAACCGGCTGGGCGAGATGTCTGAATTCGAGCGCGAGGCGTTCTTCGTTGCGCACGACAATCACTATCTCAAGTAGGCGTTGAGCTGCCGCCGGTGAGACTCGATCCCCAACATCGAACCTGGGCCAGCTCGGATCGATTCGTGCCTCGCAGGTTCGTCCGACCGCTGGTCCGTTTCATCCGAATCGAATCGGCCTCCGGTGGCGTGCTGCTGGTCGCCGCCGTGCTGGCCCTGGTCTGGGCTAACTCACCGTTGTCGGACGCGTATCACCAGCTTTTCGAGGAGACCAGGTTTGGTGTCGAGTTCGGTCCGCTTCTCGTTGACCTGAGCATCGGGGAGTTGATCAATGAAGGACTGATGGTCATCTTCTTCTTTGTGGTGGGGTTGGAGATCAAACGAGAGCTGTTGGTCGGCGAACTGCGTGATCCTCGCACCGCCCTCCTGCCGATGCTTGCTGCACTGGGAGGCATGATCGTCCCCGCCGCGATCTACGTTTTCTTCACCAGCGATCTCGGCGCCGCAACCGCCGCCGGGTGGGCGATCCCGATGGCAACCGACATCGCCTTTGCAGTTGGAGTGATCGCACTTCTTGGCAGCCGCGTGCCCGTCGGTGCCAAGCTGTTCATCCTGACGCTGGCGATCGTCGATGACCTGGGCGCCATCGCCGTGATCGCCCTCTTCTATTCCTCCGATCTCGAGGCCGGCTGGTTGCTTGCGGCGATTGTCGGCTTGGCGGCCACTTGGACTAGCCAGCGAGTCGGAATTCGGTCCTATGCCTTTTATGTTCCCGTCGCTCTGGTCATTTGGTACGCCACCCTGCGTTCGGGCGTGCACCCCACGCTCGCCGGGGTGGCTCTCGCCTTTCTCACGCCGGCTCGCTCCCTCTACAGCGGTCCTGAGTTTGACCGCAAAGCCCGCACCATCCTCGACACCTTCCCGGTTGGCACCGGTTCCCAGCACACTGAGAAATTCCAGCACGAAGCCGAGCTGCTTTCGGAGATCGCCACTGAATCGATACCGCCATTGAATCGGCTCGAGAACCGGCTGTTGCCCTGGTCTTCGTTTGTGGTCGTTCCCTTGTTCGCCCTCGCCAACGCGGGTCTCGACTTGCGCGCCCAAAGCCTCACGGAGTTGTTTCTGAATTCGCTCGCGCTCTCGATCGCGGCAGGACTGTTGGTGGGAAAGATCGTCGGCATCACTGCGTTTGCCTGGTTGGCGGTCCGTCTCGGATGGGGACGGCTTCCAAGACAGACCAATTGGAATCACATCGTTGGCCTTGCCGCGCTGGGCGGCATCGGCTTCACTGTCTCGCTGGTCATCACCAATCTGGCTTTCACCGACCCCGCCCTCGTCAATATCGCCCGCGCCGGCATCGTCGCGGGATCGCTTCTCTCTGGCG
>JBPCQV010000087.1:0-2858 GCA_050997725.1 Acidimicrobiia bacterium | reverse complement strand
CTTCAGCGCCGGCGTGCCCAGGGCCGTTGCCACCTGCGGCACAGCTCTGGCCGACGAGCATTTTCGGATGCTCAGGAACTTCGCAACGAGAGTCGTGCTGGCCTACGACGCCGACGCCGCCGGTCAGAACGCGGCGTCGCGTTTCTATGAGTGGGAGCAGAAGTACGAGATCGAGGTGGCCGTCCTCACCCTGCCGCAAGGGGCCGACCCGGGTGACCTAGGACGAGACGATCCTGCCGCCCTGCAGGCCGCGGTCAAGGAGGCCCGCCCGTTTCTCGAGTTTCGACTCGACCGAGTCCTCCACCGGGCCGACCTGGCCACCCCCGAGGGGCGAGCCCGCGCCGCCCAAGAGGCTGTAGCCGTGATCGCCGAGCACCCGAACGACTTCGTCCGGGACCAGTACCTGATGAAGATCTCCGGTCCCACTCGGGTCCAGGAGGAGCGACTTCGTCATCATCTCGCCTCCGTGCTACGGGGCGAGTCGGGCCCGGGTTCGATCAGGCTGACAACAGACCGCGTGCCGCCTTCGGCCGGCCCCGGCCGGGGCCGGACCGGGGGGGCTGAAGTGGAAGCGCTGCGCCTTGCCGTCCACCAGCCCGACATGGTCGCCGACCGCCTCGAAGGCATCCTCTTCGCAGACGAGGTCAACCTGGCCGCGTTCAATGCCCTTTGCGACTCCTCGACTCTCGAAGAAGCGATCGACGGCGCCCGCCCGGATGCAGCTGCACTGCTGCAGCGGTTGGCGGTCGAGGAGGCCGAAGCTGATGCGGACGACGTTTTGCGTTTGTTGGTGGCCAACGCCGCCCAGCGCGCCCTTACCATCCTCCAGGCGGAAGCTCGGGGCGCAGAGGAGCCGACCGAGTACGGAGCGACCATCGGATGGCTGAAGCGCACGACCGAACAACTCTGGGACGACGCGACAAGCCTCGGCGCGGCAGAGCAGTTGGTACCCTGGCTCGTGCAGTTCGGGGAGGAAAGGGGGTGACGACTACGCACGGACCAGACCGTCCGATAGCGACCGAACCCGTTCTCGGCCAGCCGGTGCCCGTCGAGGTCCCCGCGGGGGTGGCGGCGGATGAGTTCCGCACGCTGCTGGCTGCGGCCCGCGTCCATGGCACCATGACGCCCGACGACCTGATGCCCCTCGTCCAGTCGGTCGAGTTGAGCCCTGAGGTCATCGTTGCCCTGGAGACTGAGGTGCGCCGAGCAGGAATCGCCTATGTCGACGACACTCCTTCCGAGGCTGAAGCAGAGGAGGCGATTCGCGAAGCGGTCGCCGCTGTGGCCGCCGCGGACGCCGACCCGGTGCAACCGCGCGACAAGGCGGTCAGCGCCCTGAGTCGGAACCACACTCGGCCGCGCTCGAATGTGTCGACCTTCGATGACGATCGGGGCGGTGCTTCCACCGATTTCGTGCGGATGTACATGCGTGAGATCGGCAAAGTTGCCCTGCTCACGGCCGACCAGGAGGTGTCGCTGGCCGAGCGCATCCAGGCCCGTGTCGAGGCCCAAGAGGCGCTTGGATGCCTCGACGACGGCGAGGACTGTGGATCGGACGAGACACGGGGAAAACTCTCCGCCATCGTCAAGGACGGGGAGAAGGCCACCCAGGCGTTGATACAGGCGAACCTTCGCCTTGTGGTGTCCATCGCCAAGCGCTACCGCAGCCGCCCCATGCAGTTCCTCGACCTCATTCAAGAAGGCAATCTCGGGCTGATGCGAGCGGTCGAGAAGTTCGACCACACCAAAGGGTTCAAGTTCTCCACTTACGCAACCTGGTGGATCCGCCAGGCGATCACCCGCGCCATCGCCGACCAAGGACGGACCATCCGAATCCCGGTCCACATGATGGAGACCATCAACAAGGTCGGCCGTGTGCAACGCCAGATGGTCCAGGAGTTGGGACGGGATCCCCTCCTCGAGGAGCTGGCCGCCCGACTGGAGATGACCGAGGACCGGGTCCGGGAGTGTCTACGTATAGGCGAAGACGTCGTCAGCCTCGAACAGCCGGTTGGTGAGGAGAACGATTTTTCTCTCTCGGACGTCATCGAAGACAAGGAGGCGATCGTCCCGGCCGACGCCGCGACGCGCACGATGTTGAACGAAGCGGTGAAAGAGGTGCTGGCCGAACTCTCTGATCGCGAGCAGGAGGTCATCCGCCTCCGATTCGGACTTGACGATGGTCAAATGCGCACCCTTGCGGAGGTCGGTCGAGAATTCGGCGTCACCCGAGAGAGGATCCGCCAGATCGAGGCCAAGACCCTGGCCAAGCTGCGCCATCCCATCCGCAGCCAGCGGCTGCGCGACTACCTCGACCCTGAGTGACCCCAGCGGGCTGCGCCCTAGGGGCGGATGGGCGGATCCGTGCGGGGGAGGTCGATGTGCGACGTTGAACCGTTGCCCGTCGTGCCACCGGTTTTCGAGTCGACCAGATCTTTGGCCCGCTCGACCCCAAGGTCGACCACAGCCTTGGCCTTGTCGGTCGCCGTGTCATAGACATCGGAACGTTTCACCTTCCGGATCGTCGATTTGATCTGTTCGTGGCGCTCGCGCCCGGCGGCACTGCCGAGGTAGTAGCCGCTCGCGAACCCGAGGAGTAGGCCTGCGCGGAATCTCATGTCTGATCTCTACCCGCTTCTCTCCACCAGTCACACTGGTACCGACGAACACCCGGTCGAGCGCTGCTATCTTCCAACGCGTATTCCGGGGTAGCTCAATCGGCAGAGCGACGGCCTGTTAAGCCGTATGTTGAGAGTTCGAGTCTCTCCCCCGGAGCTCCCTCTCGGGGCGGTAGCTCAATGGTTAGAGCAGGCGGCTCATAACCGCTCGGTCGTGGGTTCGATACCCACCCGCCCCAC
>JBPCQV010000199.1:0-8346 GCA_050997725.1 Acidimicrobiia bacterium | reverse complement strand
TCTCCATTGTCCCTCGCGACCTTAGACGAGATGGAGGTCGCCGCTCGAGATGAACTCGGAACCGACAATCGACGCCGAGAACAAAAGTCCCCCGGGGTTGTCTCGCAGGTCGACCACGAGGCGGCTGACTCCAGCATCGACGACAGCTTGGAGGAGACTATGAAGCAGCAGGTGGGTTTCGGTGGCGAAGTATGAAATGCGGACGTAACCAGTGTCGTCTATAACTTCGCCGGACACGGCTACCTGCTGCTCATCGACCCGAGTCAAGGTGACATTGCGGTCAATCAGGTCGACTTCAACCATCGAACCGGATTCGCCGGTAAGGAGAGCCGCCGCCTCGGCGACTGCCAGGCCCTCGACCGAGCGGCCGTCAATGGCGACGACTACATCGCCGACGACCAATCCTCCCTCCGACGCGGCCGACCCGGCCACGACCGTTGCGACGGTCAGCGGACATGAGGGTGCCACGCGGACACAGGGCGAACCGGCTGCGGTGACCGCACCGATGACGAGCCCGACTCCGGGGACCACGCCATCGTCGCTGATGACGTCGCCCAACGACGGCGGTAGATAGATGTTGTACGGATCGAGGGTCGAGAGGACTCCGTCGACGGCCGCCGCCACCATTTCTTCCAGCGGCGCCCCTTCTTCGTGGACCTTCCGGTCGATTACCTCACATGTCGCGGCGAAGTCGTATGAGGGAACTGCGCAGGTCAACTGACCGACGGTTTCGTTCGTTGGGACGGGGTCGGCCGTCTCCACACCGACCAGCGCTCCCTCGGCCAACACATTGAGAAGGGGCGGCTGGTAGTGCTCTGCGAGAATGAGATCCACGGTTTCGCACAGCACCGAGAAGGTCGCCGGGGGAGCTGAGCAATCGTCGACCACGGCCGGGGCGACCGTCGTGGTGGGAGCAATGGTCGTGGTTGTACTCGGCGCGGCGACGGTGGTCGAGGTCGACGTGGATGCCGGCACCGGGCTGACAGTGCAGCCGACCAGGAGCAATAGAGCCGCAGCGGCGGCCTTGGGTGTCACGCTGTTGAGGGTATCGGCGATACATTCCTAGAAGATGAGGTTTGCATTTCGGTCGGGCCCGGATGAACGGGAGCTAGGGGTCGCCAACGGCGCGTGGGCCGAGGAGAGGGACGGTCCCTCGGTAGATCTGAGACGGTTCTGGGCTTTGCCGGGTCTCGCCGACTGTCACGCCCATCTCGCCGCCGATTCGCTCGTGACCGTCGACGTCGGAGGCGAGATCGACGCGATCAAGCGACGAGTATTTGCCCAGCTCGAGCGCGGAGTCTTTCTCATCATCGACAAGGGATGGCGCGACGACGTGGTGCTCCGGCTGCTCGACGAGCCGCCGGCTGACCGTCCCCATCTGGAGGCGGCGGCACGAATCATCACCGGCGTCCATGGGTACTTCCCCGGCTTTGCAGTCGAGGTCGACGACGACGAGCTGCCGCAGGCAGTAGCTGAAGCCAACACGAGGGGTGGGTGGGTGAAGCTCGTCGGCGACTGGCCGCAAAAGGGACGGGGACCGGTCATCAACTTCGGCGAGGATGCGCTTGTGCGAGCGTGCGAGGTCGCCCACGCCGCCGGCGCAAGAGTCGCCATCCACACGATGGCGCCTGATACACCGAGCATGGCGGTAAGGGCGGGAGTTGATTCGATCGAACACGGTCTCTACCTGACGCCTGAAGACCTGACCATGCTCGGCGAGCGGGGCGGCGCCTGGGTGCCAACCATCGCCAACACCGAAGACATCCTGGCTGCGTTCGCAACAGGCTCCACCGCCGCCAGGGTGTTGGGTCAAGGCCTGGAGAATCTTCGGGAGTCGCTACCCCAGGCCGCTGAGATCGGCGTAAGCGTCCTCGCCGGAACCGATCTCGGGCTCCGTCATGGCGAGGTCGCGGCCGAAGTGCTCCGTCTCCATAGTCGCGGACTCCCTCCCGAAGCCGCGATCGACGCAAGTGGACCCGCCGCCTACCGCTATCTGGGCCTGAGTCCCTTCAGTCCCGGTTCGAGCGCCGACCTGCTGCTGTTCGAGACCGACCCGACCACGGACCTGACGGCTCTCGGCTCCCCGATTGCTGGAATGCGCGCCGGACGAATCGTCTTCGATCACGCCGCGGTGATTCTCCCGTAAGGGGAGAGCCGGCCTAGCCGGGAGGGGGGCGTAAGGTCGTCGCATGCCACTTCGTCGCACTCCAATTCTTCTCGCAATCGCACTTGCGCTTGCGACTGCCCTCCCCGCCTCTGCCCAGACCACACTCCCCCCCGGTGGGACCTTCTTCGACGACGACGGCAACATCCACGAGGCGGCGATCGAAGCGATCGCCGCGGCCGAAATCACGTCTGGCTGCACCACCGATTTGTTTTGTCCGAGCCGGGCAGTGACTCGCGCCGAGATGGCCACGTTCCTCATCCGCGCCCTCGGCGAATCGGAGGCAGCGGCCGCAGGGACCTTCTCGGATGTGCCGGCCGGCCAGTGGTACACCGGCTATGTCGAGCGTTTGGCCGAGCTGGGGATCTCAGTCGGCTATACGGACGGCACCTTTCGACCTCATGCCGCGGTGTCGCGGGGCGAGATGGCGGTGTTTCTCATCCGAGCCCTTGACCTGCCCGAGCTCCCCCATCAAGGGACCTTTGACGACGTGCCCGCTTCGGCGTTCTTCGCCGGCGCCGTTGAACAGATCGCCGCTCAGGAAATCACCCTCGGATGCGGAAACGGGCTCTACTGCCCGTATGACCAGGTGTTGCGTGATCAGATGGCGACTTTTGTCACCCGAGCTTTCGGGCTCACTCCGCTCCAGCCTCCCCCGCGCGCACTCAACCTGGCGCTCGAGGTCGTGGCTTCGGGCTTCGATCGGCCGCTCTTTCTCGCCTCTCCTCCCGGCGATTCGCGGCTCTTCGTGGTTGAGCAGGGTGGAACAATCGAGATCGTCGGCGGCGGCACTTTCCTAGACATCAGCTCCATTGTCTTGGACGGCGGTGAGCGAGGGCTCTTGGGTTTGGCATTCCATCCCGACTACGCCGCCAACGGCTTGTTCTACGTCAACTACACCGACAACTCCGGCGACAGTCGCATCGCGGCATACACCCGCTCGTCGAGTCCCGAGCAGGCTGATGCCGCCAGCGGCCACATCCTGCTCACCATCGACCAACCTGCTTCCAATCACAACGGCGGCTGGATCGACTTCGGGCCTGACGGGCTACTCTACATCGCCATGGGCGATGGTGGGGGGAACAACGATCAGTTTGGCAACGGCCAAAACCCGACGACCCTGCTCGGCAAGATCCTGCGAATGGACGTCTCTACCGCCAACACCGAGATTTGGGCGAGCGGGGTTCGCAACCCCTGGCGGAATGCCTTCGATGGCAACCTGCTCTATGTGGCCGATGTTGGCCAGGGGCAGTGGGAGGAAGTCAGCGTGATCTCGACCACAGCCGTTTCACCCAACCTCGGCTGGCCCATCATGGAAGGCGGCCACTGTTTCCTTAGCTCGACCTGCAATCCCACCGGTCTCATCCTCCCCGTTGCCGAGTATGGGCATGACCAGGGCTGTTCGATCACCGGCGGCTACGTCTACCGCGGCTCCGCCATCCCGGGACTCGCCGGCACCTACTTCTACTCGGACTTCTGCCAGGGCACCTTGCGCTCGTTCCGGTTCGACGGCATGTCGGCGCTCGAGAGCAAGATCTGGACCGAGCTCGGCACGATCGGCACGGTTTCGTCTTTCGGCGAGGACTCCGCCGGTGAGCTCTACGTCCTCACCTTCGACGGCGCCGTTCGCAAAATCGTCTCGGGATAGCTCAGCGGATTACTCGCCGCGCAAAGTCGAGCATCCAACTAGCCAGGTCGATGGCAGCCTCGGTTTCTTGAGCGCTAAAGGTGCGGATTCCATACTCGGAGCGGTTTCGGTGACGACGCATGCCGTCGAGCTGAGCTAGGCGCGCAACTTCGTTTGGATCCGATGACATCGAGCTGGCAGCCCGAGCGATGGCGGCGTGCGAGCCCGGAACCGCCAAAGCGCGAAAGCCGCGAGCCAGCAAGATGCCTGCGATCGCCTTTCGCGCCGCGTCATAACAAAGCACGTAGGCTCCGGACCGATCGACATCGATGATGAGTCGAGCCGCATCGACATGACGTGCCGCCACCTCCAGAATCTGACGTGTCGCCGTCGCATCGACCGGAACCACTTCGAGGATTCCGTCCCGCACGAGACCCTCAACAACGGGCTTCATCCAATTAGGTCAATCTGATGGCCGCTTTTGACCGTCTCCGCAAATCCGCTCTCGTCTGCTTCCCACTCCTCTGAAGCGAACACCGTCGTGTTGATAGGCAACCCGACCATGGCTTCCACCTGGTCGACCGCGGTGTAGAGCAGTTGAAGATCAGGCGACCCCAGAACGAGGACGTCGATGTCGCGTGCTGGCCGGCGCATCGGCGTTAGCTCGGACGCGGCCCACGAGCCGTAGATAGAAGCCTTACGAACTCCCGGCACCTTCGCCAGCGCCTCGGTAAGCAGTACTTTTGGTCCGAATGCTTTGGTAAGGAGACCCCGCAGTTCTGAATAGAAGGGGGAATGGGGGTCCGCTGCGACCAGACGAGTTCTTCCCACCCGCTGGGAGGTCACCAAACCGGCGGCTTCGAGCCTTGCGACCTCTTTGTGAGCGCCACCGGATGAGACGCCCGCGCGCTCGGCGATGGTGACCAAAGCCAGCGGCTCCCGCGCAAAGACAAAAAGCTCCGACAGCACCCTTGCCTGCTCCCCTGACTTAAAAATCGGTAACCGTTGATTCACGGTCTGTAATGTTATCATCACAAATCGTAAGGAGATGTCACCAACATTGCGGAGGTGCTCGACTACCTCGAGAGCAGCGACTGAGCTCGCCGCCGGATGCTCGTCGACGCCAACCTGCTCTTGTCTGCGCGGGATAGTTCGAGTCATTCCATGACGCGGCGAGCACCTGGCTAACTCAAGCTCTGAATGGGCCGGTTCATGCCTTCGTCGACAGTTTTGGACCGGCGCCGGACATCTGACGTCTATGTTCCTCCCTGACTAGGAGGAGATTGAATGACTTTCCGAAGATGGTCCGCGAGCTTGGTCGGGCTGCTGTTGGTGCTGGTGGCTTGTGGCGGCACCGCCGGCACGACCGCAACCACCGAAGTGGCGAGCACGACCCCAACCACCGCCGGTGAAGAACCTGTCACCACGAGTGCGGCGCCGGATACTTCAACCACTGCGACGGGAACAGGCGAAGGGCTGACCTTCGGCATGATCCTGGTGGGTCCGCAGGATGACCACGGATGGTCACAGGCCCACTACGAGGCCGGTCTCTACATGGAAGAGCAGCTCGGCGCCGAGATGATCGTCCTCGACAAGGTCAACGTTGCCGACCGGCCCGACACCACGGTTGAGCAGGTGGTTGACGACATGGTCAGCCAGGGCGCGCAGCTGATCTTCGCCACCTCGGACGACATGCGCGACGGGATCCTGGCCGGGGCGGCCAACCATCCTGACGTCCCCATGATTTGGTCGTCGGGCGACAGTGCCTGGGCCGATGGCGAAGCCTACGAACCCGACCTGACCAACCTCGGCAACATCATGGGCGAGATGGAATTCGGCAAGATGATGGCTGGCTGCGCTGCCGCTCTCACCACCCAAACCGGTTCGATCGGATTTGTCGGTCCACTGATCAACGACGAGACCCGCCGGCTGGCCAATGCCGCCTATCTCGGAGCGCGCCATTGCTACGAGAACTACCGAGGCGAAGACCCGAACACGCTTCAGTTCGCGGTGAACTGGATCGGCTTTTGGTTCAACATCCCGGGGGTAACCCTCGACCCGACCAACGTGACCAACGAGTTCATCGACGGCGGTGCCGATGTGCTGATCTCGGGGATCGACACGACTGAGGCTCTCGTCCGCACCGGACAACGGGCCGAAGCGGGCGAATCCGTTTGGGCGATTCCTTACGACTTCCGGGATGCCTGCGATCAGGCTCCTGATGCCTGCCTCGGGGTTCCGTTTTTCAACTGGGGACCGTCTTATGTCGGGGTTGGACAATCGGTGATCGATGGCACCTTCGCGCCCGACTTCCAATGGCTGGGGCCGGACTGGGCTGACATCAACAACCCCGCGACTTCGATGATCGGTTTCACGCAAGGACCGGCCTTGAGTGCTGAGGCGGCCACCAGTCTCGACGAGTTCACCGCCGGCCTGGCCGATGGCTCGATCAACCTATGGACCGGTCCGCTGAATTATCAGGACGGGTCTCCGTTCCTGGCCGATGGCGAGGAGGCGACCCCCGAGCAGATTTGGTACACGGCACAGTTGCTGGAGGGTATGGAAGGAGCCTCCTCGGCCGAATAGACAAAAGACTTGAAGACGAGAGACAAGAGACGACGCCAGTGGCATGATCCGACCTAAGGGTCGAGTGCTTTTGTCTTTTGTCTTTTGTCTTTTGTCTCTCATCTGATGTCTCTCTCGGTACGCGCGGTCACTAAGAGGTTCGGAACGCTGATAGCGAACGATCGGGTCGATCTTGAGTTGGCGCCAGGCGCCCTGCATGCCGTCCTCGGGGAGAACGGGGCCGGCAAGTCGACGTTGATGAAGCTCATCGCCGGGACGCTCCAGCAGGACGCGGGCGAGATCATCATGAACGAGCAGGCCATCCCGCCCGGCTCGCCCGCGGCTGCGCTCGCGGCCGGAGTGGGGATGCTGGCGCAAGAACCACTGGTCTGTTTGCCCTTTTCCAACCGGGAGAACTTTCGCCTCGGCAGCGAATGGGACCTTGCCGAGGCCACCCAAAAGCTTCGGCAACAAAGTCAGAAAATCGGCTTTCGCCTCGACCCTTCGGCCATCACCCGCAGCTTGTCAGTTGGTGAGCGTCAGCAATTGGAGATGGTGCGCCTGCTCGCCCGCGGGATCAGGCTTCTCATCCTCGATGAGCCGACTTCGGGCCTCACCGGCCAGCAACGAGACCAACTGTTCGCAGCTCTTCGCCAGCTCGCCACCGAGGGCTTGATGGTGTTGTTCGTCTCCCACAAGCTCGAGGAGGTGAACGAGCTGTGCCGCACCGTCACCGTCATGCGACGCGGCAAGGTCGTTGGGGAGACGACGCTGCCCAAGCCCGAGGCCGAACTGGTGAGCCTCATGTTCGAGCAGGCTGCAGCTGGACAAGCTCGCGCCCCGATCGCGACCGACGGGTCAGCCGCGGTGGAGCTCAGCGGTGTTGAGGCCGGTTATGGGCGGCAAGGGATCGCGGGAATCGACCTCGCGGTGGCGAAGGGCGAAGTAATCGGGATTGCTGGCCTCGAAGGAAGCGGCCAAGGAGCGCTGCTGCGGGCGCTATCAGGTCAGATCGCGCTAAGGAAAGGCAGACTCGCAGTGTCGGGGCGCGATCTCACCAATCGCCGGCTGCGCGAGTTTCGCAAGCACGGAGTTGCTTTTCTCCCGGGAGGGCGCCTCGAGGAAGGGCTGATCCCCGACTTATCGATCGCCGAGCATCTCGAACTCGCCAATGGCACCCGGTTCCTGATCGACTGGAATCACGCTCGCACTCGCTCCCAGGCGAGCATCGACACCTTCCGGATAAAGGGATATCCCGACACATCGGTTGAGGCGCTTTCCGGTGGGAACCAGCAACGAGTGCTGCTGTCGC
The DNA here is from genome assembly GCA_050997725.1 of Acidimicrobiia bacterium. Lineage (GTDB taxonomy): Bacteria > Actinomycetota > Acidimicrobiia > Spongiisociales > ZC4RG35 > JACCTH01. The sequence goes on along the minus strand of JBPCQV010000199.1, from coordinate 678 downwards.
TGCTTCCGCCCAAGCTGGCGTTGCTGGTGATGGAGCAACCGACCCGAGGCCTAGACGTCGAATCAGCGGCCTACATCTGGAACCGCATGCTCGAGCGCCGCCGCGACGGCACCGCGATCGTTTTTGCTTCCTCCGATCTGGACGAGATCCTTGCCTATTCCGATCGGGTGTTGGTGGTCTTCGACGGTCGGGTGATCGCTAACCGACCGGCATCCGAGCTCGATGCCGATCAGCTCGGAACCCTGATCGGCGGAGTCCTCGCAGCATGACCAAGAGGATCGCCGCTTTTCTGGTTCCTCTGGCTGTCGCCTTGGGAATCACGGCGCTGTTGTTGATTGTCGCCGGGGCACCGCCGCTCGAAGCTCTGGGTCTCATTGGTGAAGGCGCATTCGGCGACACCACTCGGATCGCCGACACCCTGACTGCTTGGATTCCCCTTGGGATCGCCGCCGCCGGGTTGGTGGTGACCTTTCGGGCCGGGCTCTGGAACATCGGAGTTGAAGGCCAAATCATCGCGGGAGCGATTGCCGCTTCTGCGGTTTCACGGTCGGCGCCGGGCGGACCGGCCATCGTCATTCCCCTGTTGCTCTTGGCCGGTGTCGTCGGAGGTGCGTTCTGGGGTTGGCTGGCCGGCATCTTGCGCGTGAAGGGTCGGGTCAATGAGATTTTTGGTGGGAT
>JBPCQV010000197.1:0-19360 GCA_050997725.1 Acidimicrobiia bacterium | reverse complement strand
GTCCCACCAACTGATTCACGGTGACGAAGCCTGCCTGCAGGCGAGAGTTGCCAATCGCCAGGTCGTCGCGGTGAACGATCATCGGGAGCAAGGTGGCCGACGCGTTATCGGCGAAGAGCTCGGCAGTACCAAGCAGAAACATCGCCCCCAGGACCAATCCGATCGAGACTGTCCCTGTCAACACCATCGTCGCGAACAACACGAGGATCACGACTCGAACGGCATCGACGGTGACGACGATCGCCTTGCGATTGAGCCGGTCGGTCAAAGCGCCGGCATAAAGACCGAACACCAAGGGCGCCGCCCATTGCAGCATGGCCGCCAGCGCGACGAGAAAAGCTTGGTCAGTTTGCGAAGCGACAAGGAGCGGTCCGGCGGCGAGGGCTATACCGTCAGCGAGGTTCGTGGTCCACGATGAGGCCAAAAGCCAGCGAAATCCGGTACCCAGCCGACCTGGAGCGATTGCTTCGACGATACGCAGCGTCAAATTGGCCCGAGGTCGGAACTCGGCAGCCAGGCGATGTCCGGTGGGAAGAAGATGTCCAAGCTCCAATCGAGCGCAACTCGCGTCCGTCTCAGCATCGTTGGCAGCTGGAGTAAGTAGTAGCTCCGCCAGAGGAACCATCCCAAAAGCCCCGAGACCGGAAATCCAAACACTTGACCAACGGCGTTGCGATGTCCGAGCGAAACCAACTCGCCCTTGGTGCGATAGCGAAACGGCTCGACGTCGCCGCCTTCCAACATCGTCTTGAGGTTCCGTCCGAGGTACCGGCCCTGGCGCAAGGCGAACTGCGCGGTCGGAGGTGAATAGCCACCTTTGCCGGTCGGCGAGTGGGCGGCATCTCCCACCGCGAAGACCCGATCGGTAGAAGTTCGAAAATAGCTGTCGACTGGTGGCCTTCCCTGCTCGACGGCGAGCCCGCTCCGGGCCAGCAACGGATGCGGCTTTACCCCTGCTGCCCATACCACATTCTCGGCCACGACCCTCCGGTCGTTGGCAAGAACGATGCCCTCCTCGTCGACCGAGGCGACGGCCGAGCCCAGCACCAGCTCCACCCCCCGCTTGCCGAGAGCCCGCGCCGCCGCATTGGAAAGCGATGGCGGCAGAGCCGGTGTCACCCGGTCAACCGCATCGACCAACGTGACCACCGGCGCCTTTCTCCGTGGGTAGAAGCGGCGATGGACCTCATTGAGGAAGTCGGCGAGCGACGCCGTCACCTCCGCTCCCGAGTAGCCGGCGCCGACGACCGCTACCGACGTGGTCCCCTTCGCCTCCATTTGTGCGAGCAGCCGGTTTCTGATCCGCAGCGCGTCAACGATCGTCTTGAAGGCGAGCCCGTGCTCCTCCACTCCCGTCACGCCAAAGGTGTTGGCAACCGAGCCAATGGCGATCACCAGGACATCGCCGCTAACGGTGCGCTCACCTCCCTCGAAGTACGGCGCAATTTTCAAGCTGCGATTCCCGGCATCGATCGATTCGATCACGCCTTGGACGATCTCCGCCCTGGGGGCAAGCTCGCGCAACGGAGCGATGATGTGCCGGGGATCGACGTCTCCGGCGGCGACCTCGGCCAGCATCGGCGTGAAGAGCAAGAAGTTGTCGGAGCTGACCAGGGTGACATCGACCCCTTGCCGCCCCAGCCCCTCGGCCACCCGCGACCCCGAGAACCCGCCACCGGCCACTACAACTTTCATGACACCAAAGCTAGGACGTAATGCGAACCCTTACGGCGCCGGCATGGTGAGGTTGATCTCCTCGCCATCGACATTGCCGGTGACCGTGGCCACCGCGTGGTGGTCGTAGTCGTTCCAGGCAATCACGAGTCGTCCGGTCGCCAAGCCGCTGAAGCGCACATCGGCTTTGATCTCGCCGGTGAAGCGGTTCCAGTCCACCCCACCCGCCACCTTGAGATCATTCACGTAAACGAGATTCGACAATTTGAAGCGGACGATGTCGAGACCGGTGGAGGTGAACGTTCCCCCTCGCAGGCCAACTCCGTCGTATCCGTACATGTTCATCCACCGCGGGAAGATGTCTCCAACGGTGTCGGCCACGGCCCGCGTCACCTGGCCACCGTGAACCGACGCCCCGGCCGCGGGCACAACGTCGGCCAGTTCGCTCGGGAACGACTCGACGGTTCTCACCTCTTGGTAGGTCGTGGCGGCACAGCTCACATCACCCGGGTCGCCACCGGTGGCGACGAAGTTGACTGCGATGACCGACGTGCAGCCGTGATAGTCACCCAGAGCGACAGCATGCGGGAGATTGGGAACCTCGACATAGGTCGAATTCGGGAAGTAGGAAGCGACCTGGAGCGACGCCTCGGGGGGAGTGATCGAATCGAGGTCGCCAACCATCACCAAAACTGGCACATCGGGGTAGGTATGAGGCTCAGGCAGCGGCGGCACCCACGGGTCGGGTGCCGGCCAGGGGAGGCAGAACGTGGCGCCGACCCAGTCGGCGGCTACCCACTCGTCGACCGTGAACGGGTAGAAGCCGTCGGGATCGGTGACCCTCACTTCTTCGATCGCCGCTTGCAGTTGCGCCTCACGGGCGTCGAGCGGGGCAAAGATGTCCCAAAGCTGCGGATAGTCGTTGCAGGCCACCGCTACGTAGGCGCCTTCGGAGAATTCCTCGATCGGGCCGGCGTCGCCCCACCAGGTTTGCTCGGCCATGATCCGCAACAACGGCGCCGAGTCGCCGCCGTCGAGCCAAGCCTGTCCGGCGGCGTCGAGCTCTCGATAGACGGTGTGGCCATACGTGGCCGAACCCATCAGGAAGATCAGGCCCGGTACGTCGACGGTGACCTGGCGGGGCACACCATCGGCGTCGCGAGTCTTGCCGGTTAGAGGCTCAAGGGCAAGGGCATCGGCCAGCTTGCGTAGTCGCTCGATGGGGTCACCGCCAAGCGCCGCGCACTGCAAGTCACGCGCGCAAACTGCCCGAAAAGCATCCACCATCGCCCGCCCAATGTCTCGGTACCAGGGGTCGAGACCTTCGACCGGATAGGCGGCGTCCAGGGTGACCGTACGGACCCGATCAGGGTGGCGGACGGCAAACGTTTGGGCGAAGAAGGTGCCGTATGAGACGCCATAAAGATCGACGAGATCGATCGACAAGTAGTCGAGCACCGCCGCCATGTCGTCAGCCGCAAAAGCACTGCCATAAACATCGCTGGTGGTCCCAAGCTGGCTGCCACAGGCCTCGACCGCGGTGGCATAGTCGCCCCGGTAGGACTGGAGCAGCCGGCAGTTGATCGGATCCGACAATCCGGTCCCCCGGTTGTCGACGATCAAGATGTCACGGGTGTCGCGCAGCGGCTCGTAGAGGTCGAGGAACCAATCGGCGCTGACGGTGGACGCGTACCCCGGACCACCCTCCACCGCGACGATCGTTCCCTCCGCGGAACCCGATCGGGCGGGGTAAAGGTCAAAGCCGATCTCGATCGTGCCTGCACCCGGATCTGAGGGATCGAGCGGGCGGATGATCGAGCCACACAGCACCTGTCGCATTCCGGGGCAGGGTCTGACGCCTTCTGTAACTGGGACCGGTGCCGCCGTCGACGGCGCCGGCACCAAGGCGAACGAAATCAGGATAACAATGACCAACGATGCCCTGCGCCGCACCGCTGGCACGGTACCAGTCCGCGGCGCCATAACCTTGGCCTCGTGACGGACACCTTCAGCGAACCGGTCACGATCTATGACCTGCAGGGGCGCGAGGACGCCAAGATCGACATCAAGCGGATGCCCGATCTGGTACGCCGAGCCTCGCGGTTGGTGCTCACGGCAGGGAAACGCGAGTTCGTGATCTCGACGGCTTTGCAAATCGTCTCGGCCACCGCGATCGGCATTCAGCTCATTGTCGGCCGCGGCGCGTTGGCCCAGTTGCTCGAAGCCGACCGCTCGGGAGCCGGTCTGGGCACGGTCGCCCCCTGGGCGCTCGGCCTGGCCGCGTTGACCGCTCTCTCGTTGTTCGCTTCGGTGATCCAGCGTGAGCAGCAGCAGATCCTGGGAGAGCTGGTCAGCCGGTACATGCACGGCCGAGCACTCGCGATCGCCGCCAAAGTCGAGCTCGCCGCCTTCGAGCACCCAGACTTTCACAACCGGCTGCAACGAGTTCAGAGCGGCTCCCAGCAGCCGCTCAACATGGTCTACGGCGTCAGCGGTCTCATCTCCGCGCTGATGGGAGTGATCGGAGTATCAGTTGCCCTCATCGCGATCGAACCGCTGCTGATACCACTCGTCCTTACGGTCCTCCTGCCCGCATGGCTGGCCGCTTCGCGTCGGAGTTCGGCGTTCTGGCATTTCTTCTGGCGGATGACTCCCTCCGACCGCGAGCGGAACTACGTAGGCAAGCTGCTCAGCGGACGGGACGAGGCCAAAGAGGTTCGGGCTTTCGGCCTCGGACACCTCCTCCTCGATCGATGGAACCGTCTCTTCGATCATCGCCTCCGGGAGCTGCGGTCAGTGGCGCGCAAGCAATTGTTTTTCACTCTCCTGTCGACGGCGGTCATTGGCGCGCTCCTCGGCGGCATCATCCTGCTTATCGCGTTCCTCGCCTCGAGCGGCCGTGTAAGCCTGGCCGAGGCCGGAGTTGCTGTGGCCGGGATCGCGGGCGTCGGCGCCCGCTTGGCCGGCGCCGGGTGGTCGGTGAGCACGTTGTCGGAGGCTGGCTTCTACCTCGACGACTACAACGTCTTCCTGAGCCTCGGCGGCGAAACTCGCCCGGTTACCCATCCCACTCCGAATGGCTTTGACCGGATCACGACGACCGCGGTGACCTTCACCTATCCGAGTGCGAGCGAACCGGCGCTGATCGAGGCGTCCGTTCACATCGACCGCGGCGAAGTCGTCGCCCTGGTCGGCGAGAACGGCTCTGGCAAATCGACGATGGCGAAGCTGCTTGCTGGCCTCTATCGACCCGATTCCGGGACCGTGGCCTGGGATGGGGTCGACATCGCGAGTCTCGATCCCACCGACTTCAGCCGGCAGGTGGCAATCATCTTTCAGGATTTCTTGCGCTATCACCTTTCCGCCTCCGACAACATCGGGCTCGGACGGTACGAAGCAGCCGAGGACCGGCAGGCAATCAGTGATGCTGCCAGCCAAGCCGGCGCCGATGGCTTCATCGAGAAGCTGCCCAAGGGATACGAAACCTTGCTTGGACCCGAGTTCCTCGGTGGGGTCGATCTTTCCGTCGGGCAATGGCAGCGGATGGCCCTGGCTAGAGCTTTCTTTCGAAACGCTCCCCTGGTCATCTTGGACGAACCGACCGCCGCCCTCGATGCCCGGGCAGAACATGAGCTGTTCGAGAAGATCCGCAGCCTGCTGGAGGACCGGACGGTGCTGCTCATCTCGCATCGCTTTTCCTCGGTCCGGACCGCCGACCGGATCTACGTCCTACATCAGGGTCGGGTGGTCGAGGATGGCACCCACGACGACCTCCTGGCCGCCAACGGCCGCTACGCCGAGATGTTCAACCTGCAGGCTGCGGCCTACCTGGCATAGAGAGCTTTCATTCGCGAGGAACGCGCCGATATACTCAACGTGGCAATGACCCAAGTGAATTATTTGGCAATTCTCGTACTTCCCTAGCGCACACGCCTCAAACCTTGCGTGTGCGCCCATGTGACCCTCCCCCACGGGAGGGTTTTCCATTACCGCAACCAACCCAAAGAGGAAACCCATGACCAAGATGACCGGAGCTCAGGCACTGATCGCCTCACTCGAGCACGAAGGCGTCGACGTCGTCTTTGGTGTCCCCGGCGGCGCCATCCTCCCCGCCTACGACCCGCTGCTCGACTCCCCCATCCGCCACGTCCTCGCCCGGCACGAACAGGGGGCGGGACACATGGCGGAGGGTTATGCCTGGGCGACCGGGCGAGTCGGGGTGTGCATCGCCACCTCGGGTCCGGGGGCGACCAATCTCGTGACCCCGCTGGCCGATGCATTGATGGACTCCGTGCCGATCGTGGCGATAACTGGCCAGGTGCCGACCTCGGCCGGCGGCAACGACGCGTTCCAAGAGGCCTACACCACCGGGATCACGATGCCGGCCACCAAGCACAACTACTTCGTCACCGATCCCGGCGAGATCACCGAGATCGTCCATGAGGCGTTCCACATCGCCTCCACCGGCCGGCCGGGTCCGGTCTTGGTCGACATCCCCAAGGACATCCTCAACCAGTCGACGACCTGGCATCCGCCCCATGATCTCGCCCTGCCCGGCTACAAGCCCACCGTCGACGGCCACCCGCGCCGAGTCAAGGAAGCCGTCGAGCTGATCCACAATGCCAAGCGGCCGGTGCTCTACGTGGGTGGTGGGGTGATCAAAGCCAACGGCGCGAGCGCGTTGCGCAAGCTGGCCGACGCCACCGGCATCCCGGTTACGACCACATTGATGGGCCGGGGAGCCTTTCCGGATTCCCATCCCCTGGCGATGGGAATGCCGGGCATGCACGGCACCTATACCGCGATCACTGCGATCCAAAAGGCCGACCTTCTCGTCGCGGTGGGAGTGCGCTTCGATGATCGCGTCACTGGCAATCCGAAGTTCTTCGCCCCCCACGCCAAAGTCATCCACATCGACGTCGACCCCGCTGAAATTGGCAAAGTGCGGGCGGCCGACATACCCATCGTGGGCGACGCCGGCCGGGTGCTCGAGCAACTGCTGGCTGCCTGGGGCGATCGCGAGGCGCCGGACCTGCGGACGTGGATCGAAACAATCAACCGATGGAAAACCGAGTACCCGCTGCGTTACGAGCAATCCCCTGATGGCCCGATCAAGCCCCAGTTCGTGGTCGAAGAGCTCTATCGGTTGACAGACGGCGACGCCACGATCGTCGCCGGGGTCGGCCAGCACCAGATGTGGGCCAGCCAGTACTGGAAGTTCGAAGATCCGCGTCGATGGATCAACTCGGGCGGCCTGGGAACGATGGGATTTGCCGTCCCGGCGGCGATCGGAGCCAAAACGGGAACCCCTGATGAGCTGGTGTTCGCACTCGATGGCGACGGCTGCTTCCAGATGACCTTCAACGAGCTCATCACCGCGTCGACCGAGAAGATCCCGATGAAGGTGGCGGTCTTCAACAACGGGGTCCACGGCATGGTCACGCAGTGGCAACGGCTCTTTTACAACAGCCGGTTCTCGGGGACCTACTTGGGCGATGGGATCGACTATCCCAAGCTGGCCGAATCGCTCGGGTGTGTCGGTCTCAAAGCTGAGACCCCCGACGAGCTCGGTCCGGCCCTGGAGAAGGCGCTGGCCGTCGATGACCGTCCGGTCGTGGTGGAAGTGGTTGTGGATCGAGAGGAGATGGTTTTCCCGATGGTCCCCGCCGGAGGGTCGAACGACGAGGTAATCCTCGGACCGAGTGAGAAGGTCATCTCACCGGCAAGCGACTTGCCGTGAATCACACACTGTCGGTCGTCGTCGAAGACAAGCCCGGAGTGCTGGCCCGGGTCTCGTCGCTCTTGGCTCGCCGCGGGTTCAACATCCACTCGCTCGCCGTGGGACCTTCGCACGAGGATGGGATGTCGCGTATGACGGTGGTGGTCGAGGCGCCCGATGTCGAACAAGTGAAAAAACAGCTCCACAAGCTGATCAACGTCGTTCGTATCTCCGAGTTCGATCCCAGCACCATTATCGAACGCGAGATCATGCTGGTCCGCGTTTCCGGCGGGCCTGGCAAGCGAGGGGAGATTCTGGAGATCGCCTCGATCTTTGATGCGATCGCGGTTGACGTCGGCCACAACTCGATCACGTTCCAGATCGCCGGCGATCCGCGCAAGGTGAACGACTTCCTCGAGCTGGTCCGTCCTTACGGTCTGGTCGAACTCGTCAAGTCGGGTCGGGTGGCGCTCTCACGAGAGCTCAAAGGTAAGCCTTCGGCCCGGTTGCGGGCTGTCAACTGACAAGGAGAATCGATTGGGAAAGATCTACTACGAGGCTGACGCCGACCCCGCCCTGATCAAGGGGCGGAAGGTGGCAGTGATCGGCTACGGCAGCCAGGGGCACGCCCACGCGCTCAACCTTTCCGAGTCCGGGGTCGACGTGGTCGTCGGCCTCCGACCGAGCTCGTCCTCCGCCGAGAAAGCGGGCGAAGCGGGTCTCAAGGTCATGTCGCCGGCTGAGGCGACGGAGTGGGCCGACGTCGTGATGATGCTCGTTCCCGATCAACACATGGGTGACCTTTTTCGCGACGAGATCGCCCCCCATCTAGAGCCCAACGACGCCCTCATGTTCGCTCACGGTTTCAACATCCATTACGGCGCGGTGGTGCCGCCGGACGATATTGACGTGCTCATGGTGGTGCCGAACGGGCCGGGCCACCTCGTCCGTCGGACTTACACGGAGGGGTCGGGAGTGCCCTGTCTGCTCGCCGTGCACCAGGATTGCACCGGCACTGCTCGCGAGCTTGGACTCTCGTATGCCGCCGCCCTCGGCGGCGCCCGCGCCGGAGTGCTCGAGACCACGTTCAAGGAGGAAACTGAGACCGACCTTTTTGGCGAGCAGGTCATCCTCTGCGGCGGTGTTTCGGCTCTGATCAAGAATGCTTATGAGACCTTGGTCGAGGCTGGCTACCAGCCGGAGTCGGCGTATTTCGAGACGCTGCACGAGCTCAAGCTCATCGTCGATCTGCTCTACGAGGGCGGTCTCTCATGGATGCGGTACTCCGTCTCCGACACGGCCGAGTATGGCGACTACACCCGGGGAGCTCGCATCGTGACCGAGCAGACGAAAGTCGAGATGAAGAAGGTACTTGCCGAGATCCAGTCCGGGGCGTTTGCCAACGAGTGGCTGGCGCAGGCGCGCGAGGGAGCGCCCTTCCTCCTCGAGCAGCGCGAAGCCAACCGCAATCATCCGATCGAAAAAGTCGGACGCGAGCTGCGGGGACTGATGCCGTTCTTGGCTCCGAAAGAAGCTCCATGAACGATCGCCTGGTCATCTTCGACACCACGCTGCGCGACGGCGAGCAGGCCCCCGGGATTGCCCTCACCCCCGAGGAGAAGGTCACCATCGCCCATCAACTGGCCCGCCTCCGCGTCGACATTCTCGAAGCCGGGTTCGCGGCCAGCTCCCCCGGTGACTTCGAAGCGGTGTCCCGCATCGCCCGTGAGGTCAAGGGTCCGGTAATTACCTCTCTCGCCCGGGCTCATCCCGACGACATCGACCGCGCCTTCGACGCACTCAAAGATGCCGAGCGCTACCGCATCCACGTTTTCATGTCGACCTCGGCAATCCACATGGAGAAGATGCTCCGCCTGACCCCCGACGAGGTCTTCCGGGCGAGCGTCGAAGGCGTCCGCCGGGCGAAGAAGTACACCGACGACGTCGAGTTCTCGCCCCAAGATGCGACTCGCTCCGACCCCGACTTCATGATCTCCGTCTGTCGGGCGGCAGTCGAAGCAGGAGCGACGACCATCAACATTCCCGACACAGTTGGTTTCGCCACTCCCCGCGACTTCGTCGGCCTGCTCGAACGAGTCTTTCGCGAAGTCAAAGGCGAGCGCGACGATGTGGTCATGTCGGTCCATTGCCACAACGACCTGGGTCTCGCAGTCGCCAACTCGCTCTCCTCGATCGCGGCCGGAGCTCGTCAGATCGAAGGCGCAATCAATGGCATCGGCGAGCGGGCGGGCAACACCTCCATCGAGGAGGTGGTGATGGCAGTCAAGACCCGGCAAGACGCGTTCGGAGTTGAGCTCTCGGTCGACACGACCCAGCTTTACGAGACCTCACGCCTCGTGTCTCGGTTGACGGGCTATCCGGTGCAGTTCAACAAAGCGGTGGTCGGACGGAATGCTTTCGCCCACGAGTCGGGCATCCACCAACACGGGGTGCTGCGCGACAAAGAGACGTACGAGATCATGGACGCCGCCGACGTTGGCCAGGAGGCCGCCCAGATCGTGCTCGGGAAGCACTCGGGCCGGGCCGGCTTTGCCGACGCGCTCGACAAGATGGGAATCGTTCTTGAGGAAGAGTCCTTTGCTCGCGCCTTTGGCCGGTTCAAGCAGTTAGCCGATCGCAAGGTACAGATCGGCGAGGACGAGGTGAGGGCGATCGTCGAGGATCAGTTTGGGCCGGCGACCGCGAGGATCCGCCTGATTGGCCTCCATGTTGCGGGCGGCAACGAGGTGACGCCGACGGCCACCGTCCGAGTTGAGAAAGATGGGACCGAGCAGGTCTTTTCCGGCCAGGGCGACGGGATGGTCCATGCCAGTTTTGCGGCGTTACGGCTCGCGTTCGGGATCGATCCCAAGCTGATCGACTACCGGGTGGTGCCGGTGACCTCCGGCGCCGACGCTATGGCTGAGGTCAGCGTCGTCGTCCAAGTCGGCGAACGAACCTTTGCGGGCCATTCGATCAACACCGACGTAGTCGAGGGTTCGGCCGAGGCCTTTGCCAACGCACTCAACAAGGCGACCTAATCTCCTAGATTCATTCCTGCGTAAAAAACCCCGGGATTAGGGGCGCCAAGTTGCGCAAGAATGAAATGAAGGAGTTTTTGAAAATGCACTTTCGCCGAAGTCTCTTATTGATGATCGTGGCCGTTCTGTCGATTGCCTGTGCGAGCGGGTCCGCTGACACAACGGCTAGCACGACCAGTGTGGTGGTCGACACCCAAGACACAACCGGTTCCGGATCGGTGGGGAGCCTTTCCGACATGCCCCAGGAGTGCCTCGACGCCTTTGACGCCTTCTTGCGGGAGATCGAGCCGATGGTCGCCGACTTTGATTTCGTGAACTCGACGCAGGCCGATTTCGAAGTGCTCGGCGCAGAATTGGATGCCTCCTCCGGCTCCTTCGACGAGGAGACGGCAAGCTGCCCGGAGCTCGACATGGCGACCGAGGAGAGCTTCGCGGCAATGGTCGATTATGCGCGGGATGTCGCCCCGGGGACAGTTCCCTATCTTGAATACGTCGCGTCCTTTCTGAGCGAAACGCCAACTGCCGGCACCGGCGATTGCGAAACGGATATCGACTCGTTCATGGAGATTGTCAATTCCGGCACCCCAATGAGGCAGCTCACCCTCGGTGAGGGGCAGACGGCCACCGGGCTCCTCGCATCGATTTCCGCGTCATGCTCAACCGAGCGCTACACCGAGGTCTTCGCCGACCCGGCGGTCTCGGAGTTTCTTGGGTCGTAACCCGGGCTGACACCGGACAAGGAGCGGCTCCATTAGCACCGGCCTTGGGCTGAGCCTCGTCGGAATCCTGGTCCTCATGACAGGGTTCTTTGTCGCGGGCGAGTTCGCATTGGTGGCGGTCGACCGGAGCCGGGTCAGACGGCTCGCCTCAGAGGGAAACCGCTCGGCTCAGAAAGTCGATCGTTCATTGCGTCAGCTGTCGTTCGAATTGTCGGGGGCGCAGCTCGGAATCACGATTACGTCGCTCCTCACCGGCGCCATCGCTGAGCCGGCGCTAGCTGGATTGCTTGCGCCTGCTCTCGAACAGATCGGGTGGGACGGTGTGACTGATCAGCCGGTCGCCGCCATTGTCCTGGCGCTGTTCATCGCCAACGTGGCCTCAATGTTGCTCGGGGAGCTAGTCCCGAAGAATTTCGCCATCGCCAAGCCGTACGGGACAGCAGTCGCAATTGCAATACCAATGGCTTGGGTGAGCCGGGTGCTACGTCCGGTCATCCTTGTGCTGAACAAGGCCGCCAACTGGACTGTGCGACGGTTGGGGATTGAGCCACGTGAGGATTTGGCAGGGGTGCGTTCACTCGAAGAACTCGAATTGATCATTCGTTCCTCCGGTGAAGGCGGCGAACTTGACGACGCCGAACTTTCCCTTCTGACAAGGGCGATCTCATTCACCGAGAAGGTGGCGTCAGATGTCATGGTGCCTCGCACATCGGTCGTGGGTTTGTCTCAGCATGACTCAGTAGCTGACCTTCGCCGCCTCGCTCGGGATACCGGTCATTCGCGTTTTCCGGTTTTTGGCGAGGATCAAGACGAAATTGTCGGCGTTGCCCATGTCAAGGACAGCTTTGAGGTACCCAACGAGCGCCGATCAGTCACCCCCGTCGGCAGCTTGGCTAAAGAGGCTCTCGTGGTACCTGAGTCGCGCCCCCTCGACGACCTTCTCATCGACCTGCAAAGCCAGAACCGGGCGTTGGCAGCAGTCGTGGACGAGTACGGGGGCTTCGCCGGAATCGTGACCGTGGAGGACTTGCTCGAAGAGATCCTCGGCGAGATCAGTGACGAACACGACTCCCCCCAAGCCTTGGTCGACCCGGCTGCGCCAGCTAAGGGAGAAGCGGTCGAGGTCTCGGGACTGATCAACAGGCATGATTTCGAGGAACAGTTCAACTCATCGTTGCCGGCCGGACATTTCGAGACCCTCGGGGGCTTTCTCATCGCCCGGCTCGGCCGTTTCCCGGAAGTTGGCGAAATCGTTCAACACCAGCAAATGCATTTCGAAGTGACGGCGATGGACGGAAGACGGATCGATCGAATCCGAGTCGTCGGGGAGGGTTAGTGAACCTCGCCGCGTTGTTCTGGATGGTCATACTGCTTCTGGCCAATGGCTTCTTCGTAGCCGCCGAGTTCGCTTTTACCGCGGCACGAAGAGAGGTTGTTGAGGAGATCTCTGGACGCGGGGCGAAGGCTGCTGTCGGCATCATGCGAAATCTCTCAACTGCCCTGGCCGGGGCGCAGGTCGGGATCACAATCAGCACGCTGGTCCTCGGTTATGTGGCCGAGCCAGCCATAGCCGGAATCATCGAAGCCGCCCTCGGTTGGATTGGAATCCCTGCTGCCGTCCTCCACACGATCGCGTTAGTGGTGGCGTTGCTAATCGTTGTGTTCCTCCACATGGTCATTGGCGAGATGGCTCCGAAGAACATCGCTATCGCGACACCGGAGCGCCTCGCCGTCTGGCTTGGGCTTCCGTTTCAATGGTTCATGACGGTTTTTCGTCCCCTTGTGTTTTCGCTCAACTGGCTTGCCAACGGTTTCCTCCGTTTGTTCGGCGTCGAGCCGCGCGACGAACTCGAAACCACTCATAGCGCCGAGGATCTAGCAGTGGTCATTGCCGCCGGGCGCCAAGAAGGGATCTTCGAGGAGTTTGCCAGCAAGCTGCTCTCGGGAGCGATCCGCTTCTCGGAGCGGGATGCTTCTGAGGTGATGGTGCCTCGTCCCGACATCATCGCCCGCTCGTGTATCTCCACTCCCTATGAGCTGGAGAAGGCCGTTATCGAGGAAGGTTTTTCTCGGATTCCGATCTTCGAGTCCAACATTGACGAGATCATCGGCTTCGTGCACGCAAAGGATCTGCTTCTTGTTTCCGACGAAGGGTACGACCAGCAGATCGAACCATCCCTGATCCGGCCGCTTCTTGCCGTTCCCGAGTCGGCCTCGATCCGCCTGCTTCTGAACGAGATGCAACGAAGCGGCCGGCACCTGGCATTGATCGTCGACGAGCACGGTGGTACTGCCGGGTTGCTCACCCTCGATGACATCGCCGAAGAACTGGTCGGTGACATCCGCGACGAGTACGACGCGAGTGAGGACGCTCCCCGCCAACTCACGGGGCGCGATCGGTACCACGTCCCGGGGGCGATCAGACCCGACGAGCTGCGCAACCTGACCGGGCTCAAACTGCCGGAAGGGGAATACGAGACGCTGGGCGGCTACGTAATGGACCGGCTGGGACGGATTGCCCGCAAAGGCGACAGGGTCGAGGTCGAGAACTGGACCATCTGCGTGAAGCAAATGGACGGCCGCCGAGTAACCGAGCTCGAGCTCCAAAAGATCTGAACCTCATTCCTGCGAGCTCTCCCCCAACGGAAGTTGGGGGAGTGGCCGCCGACGAAAGGAGGCGGACGTGGGGGCCCCGTAGCAACGCTTTAGGTCAGCGCCCCCTCCCCCTCGCTGCGCTCGGGTACTCCCCCGGCTACCGCCAGGGGAGAGGCCCGCCGGTTCTAGATCTCGACCGTCACCCCGATATCGACGACGCGGTCGGGTGGAAGTTGGAAATAGTCGGCCGCACTGCGGGTGTTGCGATGCATGAAGTTGAAGAGGCGCTCGCGCACCCCGTGGAGGCCTACTCCTTTCCGACCCACCACCCGTTCCTTGCCCAGGAAATAGGTGGTGTCGAGCGGATTGAACGCAACCTCGGCGATTAGGTGACTGAGGGCGGCGGGCACGTCAGGCTCCTCGGTGAAACCGTAGTTCAAGACAACTTGGAAAAACCGCGAACCGAGGTGTTCGATCTCTTCCCGACGGGCGCGATGAACTCGCGGCCGCCGCGAGATCTTCACGGCCAAGAAGACGACCGACTCGTGGAGTGAGTGGTTGTGGCGCAAGTTGGCGACAAAAGCCGGGGGCACGGCTCCAGGAGTCCCGAAGAGATAAACGGCGGTGCCTTGGGTGCGGAGAACCTTCGATTTGGTGAGGCTGGCAATGAGGGCTTTGAGCGGCTGGCGACCTCTCTCGATCTTGAGCGCGAGATAGCGTCGTCCGGCGATCCAGGTCGTCATGACGAAGGTTGCGAGTCCGGCGAGTGCCAGCGTGAACCAACCCCCGGTCGGGACCTTCAGAAAGTTGGAGGTGAAGAACGCCAGCTCAACCACGAAGAAAAGCCCGAGCAAGGGGCCGATCCTCCACCAACTCCATTTCCAGTGTTCGCGGGCATGCACCGCCAACAGCAAGGTGGTGAGAAGCATGGTGGCGGTCACGGCCAAGCCGTAGGCCGCGGCGAGGTTGGCCGACGAACGAAACCCAAAGACCAACCCGACGCACGCGATCAGCAGTGCCCAGTTGACCGCCGGCAGGTAGATCTGGCCGTGAACATCGGCTGAGGTGTGCCGGACCTCGAGGCGCGGGATAAAGCCCAGTTGGATTGCCTGATTGGTCAACGAGAAGACTCCCGAGATCAGGGCTTGGCTCGCAACGATCGTGGCCAGGGTCGCCAGGATCACGAGGGGGATCAGAGCCCACTCCGGGGCCAAGAGAAAGAACGGGCTTTCCACCGCCTCGGGTTCTTTGAGCAAGAGCGCACCTTGGCCGAGATAGTTGAGGATGAGCGCCGGGTACACGATCCCCAGCCAACCGATGCGGATCGGCCTGACGCCAAAGTGACCCATATCGGCGTAGAGCGCCTCACCGCCGGTGACCACCAAGACGATTGAGCCCAGGGCGACGAAACCCCGCCAGGGGTATTGCCCGAAGAACTCGATGGCGTGGAGCGGGTTGAGTCCGGCGAGAACAGCGGGGTTGTCGAACAGATGAACCGTCCCCAAGACTCCTAGCACCCCAAACCAGACCGCCATCAACGGGCCGAACACCCGGCCGACCAGCGCCGTCCCTCGGCGCTGGATGGAAAAGAGCCCAATCAATATCGCGGCAGCGATCGGGATGACGAAACGAGCGAGCCCCGGCGCCGCCACCTGCAAACCCTCGACCGCCGCTAAGACCGAGATAGCCGGAGTGATGGCGGCATCCCCATAGAGGAGAGCGGCACCGATGATCCCCGCGAACACCAGTTGCCGCCGACGGCGTCGAGCCTCATCGCTAGGCGCGACCAAAGCGGTCAGGGCGAGGATCCCGCCTTCGCCTTCGTTGTCAGCTCGCATAACGACAAAGACGTACTTGACGGTGATGATGATCAGTAGCGCCCAGAAGATCAGCGAAAGCACCCCCAGCACCGACGCTGGCTCGACCGGAATGTTGTGATGCTCGGCGAACGTCTCACGAATCGAATACAAGGGGCTCGTGCCGATGTCGCCGTAGACAATGCCTAGCGCCGCCAAAGTCAGGCCAGCGACGCCCCCGTGGCCGTGTGCAGTTGAAGTCGACGAGACAGCGGCCACGAACCGCGAGGGTAACTTTGCCCGAATATGAATCGAGTTGGGACGCATCGGATCGCAGTGATCGGCGGCGACGGGGTTGGGCCGGAAGTTACGAACGAGGCTTTGGCGGTGCTCTCAGCGGCGGCCGATCGATTCGGCTTTGCTTTTGAAACGACCGACTACGACCTCGGCGGCCGGCGCTACCTGACCACCGGTGAGGTGTTGCCAGAGACGGTCCAAACCGAGCTCGCAACCCATGACGCGATTCTTCTCGGCGCGGTCGGCATGCCCGAGGTCCTGCCGGGAGTGCTCGAACGCGGATTACTCCTAAAACTCCGCTTCGACTTCGACCTCTATGTCAATTTGCGGCCGGTCACGCTTTACCCCGGTGTCGTCTCCCCGATCGCCGGACTGGTACCGGAGAATTGCGACCTCGTCGTCGTCCGCGAGAACACAGAGGGGCTTTACACCGGGGCGGGCGAAGTTCTCCACCGCGCCACCAGCGAGGAGGTCGCCACCCAGGTATCGCTCAACACTTACGTCGCCATCGAGCGGATCGTTCGTTTCGCTTTCGAACAGGCGATGGCGCGTCGAAACCAGCTCACCCTGTGCCACAAGACCAATGTCCTCACCTACGCCGGCGACCTTTGGCAGCGAACCTTCAACAAGGTGGCGCTCGACTTTCCCGCGGTCCGCACCGACTATGTCCATGTCGATGCCGCCTGTCTTTACCTCGTGCAGGACCCCGGGCGTTTCGATGTGATCGTCACCGACAACCTGTTTGGCGACATCATCACCGACCTCGGTGCCGCCATCCAGGGAGGTCTCGGGCTCGCCGCCTCCGCCAACCTCAACCCCACCCGGAAGTTTCCCTCGATGTTCGAACCGGTCCATGGCTCGGCTCCCGACATCGCCGGAAAAGGTTGGGCCAACCCAGTGGCCTCGGTGCTGTCGCTCGCCATGTGCCTCGATCATCTCGGGGAACATGCGGCGAGCCGGGCCGTTGAGGACGCTGCCGTCTCGGTGCTACCTGATCTCAAAACCATGGGCGGCCCCGACATGGGCCTGTCCACCTCGGACATAGGTAGGCAGATCGTCTCCCGGCTCGTCAACTAAAAGCTTCTCACGATCTAATTTGGTCACCGAAGGCGTAAAGGAGGGCATGTTGCGCAAAAAATCCCTGTTGGTCTTTCTCGTGATGGCGGGAGTTCTCGGCATGGTCGGGGCAATACCTGCCGCCGCGGCGGTCGGCGACCAGATCGTCTACGAATGTCTTGGCGATATTTGCCTCATCAACGTCGATGGCACCGGTGAGACCAACCTGACCAATTCCCCCGACTGGGAGGAATACGACCCGGCCTGGTCGCCGGACGGAACGAGGATCGCCTTCACGAGCAACAACCCAGCCGACAACAACGCCGATCGGAACTTCGAGATCTTCGCTGTGAACGCCGACGGCTCGAACGTCGTCCAGCAAACAATCACCTCCGACCAATTCGGGGATCTCCAAAGCTACGGGCCCACCTGGGGGCCGGGCGGCGCCGAGATCGCCTTCGAGGGTTGGCGGGGCAGCTTCCCCCAGATCATCAAGGTTCCGTCAACCGGGAGCGGCACCGAGACAGTCCTCACCAACCCCGCCGACTTCGCCTCGAAGTTCCAGCCCAACTGGTCAGCCGACGGGAGCAAGATCCTCTTCACCTGGTCCCTCGGCCAGCAGGACGTTTTCGTGATGAACCCGGACGGATCGAACAGATCAACCTGACCCCCGACACCGACGGCTCCGATCAGCGCGACCCGGTGTGGTCGCCTGACGGCACCCGGTTCGCCTTCACCGACACTCGCTTCTGGAACACCCTCACCAACAACACAGAGATCTTCGTCCGTAACGCCAATGGGAGCGGGGAAGTGCAAGTCACCGACCATGTGAACATCGACGACACCCCATCGTGGTCTCCAGACGGCACCACGATCATTTTCTCGAGCACACGCGGCGGCCGATACGAGATTTGGACAATCGCGGCGCCACCACCGCAAGCTTCCTTCGCAGTGCTTTCCGCAGAGACGCTGGCCGAAGACGCGGCGGCCAGGATCGCGACCTCGAGCGCCGCTGCCGACCCCGATTCAGCTGGTGCTGACGGCGGGACTGGCCCGTTCAACTTGACGGTCTCGAAAGCGGGGACCGGCTCGGGCACGGTGACCAGCTCGCCAACAGGGATCAAATGCGGTAGCGATTGCACCCAGACCTATGCCGCCGGCACCACCGTGACTCTGACCGCCAAAGTGGGCCGCGGCTCAACCTTTGGCGGCTGGTCAGGCGCCTGCACCGGGACCGGCAGTTGTGTGGTCTCGATGACCGAGGCAAGATCGGTCACGGCCACGTTCACGACTGGCGGCAGCAGTGGGTTCGTCCTCACCGTCACCAAGGCCGGGGCCGGCTCAGGAACAGTGACCACCTCCCCCGCCGGGATCAAATGCGGCAGCGACTGCACCGAGACCTACACCAGCGGCACCACCGTGACTCTGACGGCCAGAGTCGGCCGGGGCTCGACCTTCACCGGCTGGTCCGGCGCCTGCTCCGGGACCGGGAGCTGTGTGGTCTCGATGACTGCCGCCAAATCGGTCACGGCGACTTTCTCGTCGACCTAACCAATCCATTCCTGCGTCGAAAACCCCGGGATCAGGGGCGCCAAGTTACGCAGGAATGATCGGAGGATGGGCTTCGATCCGCTCCACCACCTCGGCGACGGCGACGGTTAGCTGGCGGTCCTCGCCGCGGGCATAGTCGTCGGGGAGGTCGACTACCTCGATGTCGGGCGTCGCCCCATAGTTCTCGATGGCGTAGCCGAGGTCGTTGAACCAAGTGTGGAACTCGGGCTGGGTAGTCAAGGTCCCGTCGACCAGACTCTGTTGGGGCCAGATTCCGACCACCCCGCCCCAGGTCCTGGTCCCAATCAACGGGCCGAGGCCCCTCATCTTGAAGACATGAGAAAAGATGTCGCCGTCGGACCCAGCCATCTCGTTGGTCACACAAACCATCGGTCCCAGCGGTGAGTCGTCGGGGATGGGATAAACGGCTCGCCAGCGCGTGACCCGAAACCCCACACGCTCGCGCAAGAGCTTTTCGAGCAGCAGGTGGCTCACGTTCCCGCCGCGGTTGAAGCGGACGTCGATCACCAAGCCGTCCCGATCGACCTCCTCTTTCCACGAACGATGGAACTCCGCGAAGCCCTCGGGGCCCATGTCGGGGATGTGGATGTACCCGGATCGACCTCCCGAAAGGTCCCTCACCATTTTCCGATTGCCTTGCACCCAATCCCGATATCGCAATAGCCGCTCGGAAGCGAGCGCTTCGACGATGACCTCCTTCGCTTTCTCCCGGCCGCGTCGAACGGTGAGCGCCACCGGCCGCCCACCGCGCTCGACGAGGCGGGCGTTGGGTGAGACCACGGCGTCGACAGGTTGATGATCGACCGCCATGATTCGATCTCCGGGCCGTAGCTCGACTCCGGGAGCGGCGAGAGGCGAAGCCTGCGTCTTGTCCCATGAGTCCCCCTGGGG
>JBPCQV010000034.1:0-3147 GCA_050997725.1 Acidimicrobiia bacterium | reverse complement strand
GCGGCAGCGGAGATCACGACCCGAGCCGCGACCCGAGCCGCAGCAGCGTCTTCGACCCGGTCGAGGCCGGCTTGGGCGACGAAGTTCGAGTCGATCTCACCGGCGGCACGACTCCGGGCGACCCGCTGGGGACGGCGACCGGTCAGGGTCTCGAAAACGTCCCGTTGCAGAGCTACACCGATCGGTTCACGGATTATCGAAACACTGCTCTCGCCTCGTTAGACCGTATGGTCATCCCGGCCGATTTGGCCGACCTTGTCCGCCAATACTTCACGGAGTTGGAGCCATGAACCCAGAAGAGTTCGCTACCCACCTAGCCGCCGCTCGCGCCGAGGTCGGCAAGGTCATCGTCGGGCAGAAAGATCTCGTCGAGACCGTCCTGGTCGCCGCGATTTGCGAAGGCCATGTTCTCCTCGAAGGGGTGCCGGGCCTAGGCAAGACCAAGCTCCTGACGACGTTGGGGAAAGTGCTCGACGTCGAGTTCGGCCGGGTCCAGTTCACTCCCGACTTAATGCCGGCCGACATCCTCGGCACCAAGGTCCTCACCGGCAACGACTTCAAGTTCCACCAAGGCCCGATATTCGCCAACCTCGTCCTCGCCGACGAGATCAACCGCGCCACGCCGAAGACCCAGTCCGCCCTGCTCGAAGCGATGCAGGAACGACGCGTGACTCTGGGCGGGGAGACGCATCAACTGCCCCGGCCCTTCCTGGTGATGGCCACCCAGAACCCGATCGAGCAGGAAGGCACCTATCCGCTGCCAGAAGCGCAGCTCGACCGCTTCTTGTTCAAGGCGCTGGTTGGGTTCCCGCCGGCAGACGACGTGGTCGAGATCCTCAAACGGACCACGGCCGGACCCGAGACCGAGCCGAACGCGGTCATGGACGGGGCGGCAATTGTCGAGATGTCGGAGTTGGTGCGCGAACTCCCCGCGGGCTCGCATCTCCTCCACTACGCGGCGACGCCGGTGGAAGCGACCCATCCCGAAAGCGAGAAAGCACCGGAGCTGGTGAAGCGCTACGTCCGCAACGGCGCCAGCCCTCGGGGAGCCCAAGCCCTCATCCTCGGCGGCAAGGCTTTTGCCCTGGCGGCCGGGCGCCCCAACCTGGCAGCAGAGGACATCTGGAAGGTCGCGCCGATGTCGCTCCGGCATCGGCTGGTGCTGGGTTACGAAGCTTTGGCCGATGGTGTCCGCGCCGACCAAATCGTTTCCGAGGTGCTCGAAGCCCACCCTTCGCCCCAACCGGTTTCCTGATGCTGCTCCCGGCCGAGCTGCGCGGCCGTCTCGAGCGGCTTTCCCTCGTGACTCGTCGCCGGGTGATTGCGCAATGGGCGGGCCGGCACCGGTCGCGCCACAAAGGCGAAAGCCTCGATTTTGCCGACTACCGCCAATACGTCCCGGGCGATGACTATCGGCGGATCGATCACAACCTCTGGGCAAGGCTGGGCGTGCTCCTGGTCCGCCAATACGAAGCAGAAGAAGAGTTGCCGCTGCGCGTGGTCCTCGATGTCTCGAAATCGATGGGTTTCTACCGCAAGGCTGAGATCGGAAAGGTCTTGGCGGGGATGATCGTCTACCTCGGATTGGCAGGTGGCGACCGGGTCCAGGTCTATGCCGTCGGCGGCCCGTCGTTGCAGGTCGGTCCCGCCGGGCGGCATCTCTCCCGGTGGCCGCACCTCGAAGCCTGGCTGGAGCAACTGCCGACCGGAGGCGGAGGCGAGCTGGCTCCGACTCTGCGCAAGCTGATCGGCGAAGGCACCTCACGCGGCGCCCTCATCCTCGTCTCCGACCTTCTCAGCCCCGACTTTGGTTCAGCGCTCGACGGTCTCGGGATCGGCGCCGGAGGGATCATCCTCCATGTTCTCGGGGAGGAGGAGCTTGATCCGAGCTTGGCCGGCGATCTCCGTTTGGCCGATTCCGAGTCCGGCGGCGAAGTCGAGGTGTCGACCTCGGAAGAGGCGATGCGGCGTTATCGGACGGCCCTCGAGGGTTTCGCCACCGAAGCCGCCGGACGAGCGCGGCGGGCGGGGCTCGATTACGTCCTCGTTCCGGCAACCGACGATGCTCCGCTGCAGGTGCTGAGCGCCCTCTCGCGGACCGAGGCGCTGGTATGAGTTTCTTGATTCCCGCCGGCTTCGGTCTGGCGGCTTTGGCTGGGCCGCTCATCGTCCTTTACATGTTGCGCAGCCGCCGGCCGCGGGTGGAGGTGGCGAGCACGATGCTGTGGGAGAAGGCCGAGATCCCAGTGTCGTCGGCGGTTCCCTGGCAAAAGCTTCGCTGGACTCCCTTGTTGCTCCTCCAACTGGCGGTTCTCGCCGCTTTCGTCCTCACCCTTGCCCGGCCCTTCTACAGCGAGCGAACGCTGCTCGGTCCGCACACCGCTTTGGTTTTCGACACCTCGGGGTCGATGGGGATGGCGGGCCGGCTCGAGACCGCGAAGACCCAGGCGCTCTCCTTGGTCAGCGACCTCTCGGAGGCGAACCAGGTTTCGATCATCGAAGCCGGACCGAACCCGCGGGTGCTGCTCGCTTTCGGCCGCGACCCGGCGTTGGTCACCGCGGCGATCAACTCGCTCGAAGCGGGCGGGGGCGTCGCCGATCTCTCCGGAGCGGTTCGCCTGGCTCGCGGGCTCGCCACCCCCGATCGACCGACGAGCGTCCTGTTGCTCACCGACGGAGGCAGCCAACCCTTGCCCGAGGAACCGGTGGAAGGAGCCGAGATGCTCCGTTACGACGATTTCGGCGACAACCTGGCGGTGGCGGCTTGGAGTCTCGCGCCTTCGACCGAGGGAACGACGCGGGCTTTCCTCAACCTCGTCAATTACGGAGCGGAAACCCGAACCGTGCGCGCGGAGATGGCGGTCAACGATCTTCCTGCCGGTTCGATCGAGCTGGAAGTTCCGGCGCAAGGTTCGGCTCGTGAGACCACCCCGATCGACGCCGGCCCCGGCGACAGGCTGACAGTGCGGCTGCTCGACAACGCCGACGCCCTGCCGCTCGACGACTCCGCGACGTTGATCGTGGGCTCGGCGCCCGAACAGCTCGTCTCCGTGCTGGGGGAGGGCTCGCCCTTCCTCGAGGCGTTGGTCGATGCGGTGCCCGGTTTCACCAACCAGGGCGAAGGCACCCCCGCGATTGTCATCTCCG
>JBPCQV010000028.1:0-6282 GCA_050997725.1 Acidimicrobiia bacterium | reverse complement strand
TCATCGGACGAGCAGTCCGGCTTCTGCGAAGTGAAGGGCGCCAGAAAAACGAAGACCGGACCAAGAACCTCCTCTCCGAGGTTCGGATGGGCGCCCAGCATTTTCTCTCCAAGCCGCGCCAGCTCTCCGGCGGTCTCAAGCAGAGGGTGGCGATTGCTCGCGCGTTTGCCGGCACCCCCGCCCTGGTGATTTGCGACGAGCCCACCTCGGCGCTCGATGTTTCCGTGCAGGCCGCGATCATCAATTTGCTCGCCGAGCTACAAGCCGAGGAGAACGTCTCCTACCTGTTCATCTCCCACGACCTCAAAGTCGTTCGCTATATCGCCGACCGGGTAGCGGTGCTTTACCTGGGTCGGCTGATGGAAGTGGGAGCGTCCGAGCGTGTCTTCTCCGGGCCCCATCACCCTTATACCGAGGCGCTGTTGTCTGCCTCCCCCGATCTCGAAGAGGACTCCCGGATCCGGCTCGAAGGCGAGATCCCGGCGGCATCCAACCCTCCACCCGGGTGCGTGTTCCAGACCCGCTGTCCCCGCAAGATCGGCGAGATCTGCGAAACCGTCGAACCACCGCTCGAGGAAGCCGAGCCCGGCTGGTTCAAACGCTGCCACATCCCCATCGAGGAGCTCCGCGCCCTCCAAGTTCATCCCTAGATCGTTTTTATCACCAAACCGGCACCTGGAACAGTTGCCGGTTTTGTCGCGAAAATGGTTTTGCTGTCGGAAGAGAGAAAGGGCCGGGGCGAACCCCGCCCCTTTACTCTGTCAGGGTTCCGCCTAACGCTCGGGGGCTAGCTGCCCACGAATGGCCCCATTGGGGTATTCGGCGTTGTGCACGTTCACGTAGTACGCGCTGGGGTTGGCAAGGATTTCGGCCACGGTTTGGTCACCGACGAACTTGCCCTCCTCGCCCTCCGTAAGGCAGTCGGCTGCGTTTCCATCGGCAGGTGCGGCCAGATTGACGACCACCGGGCCGTTGGTTCCTGCGGCGCCCTCGTGAATGTGAGCCGCTGTCGCCGTTTGGATTCGGTTGACCGTCAGGATGTAGCAGAGGGTCGTCGGATCGCCATCGATTCCGAAGACATAAGCCTCGCCATATCCATTGGGATCTCCGACGTTCCTCTTGGCCTGGGCCGGATCGGTCGGCACCTCGTTCTTCCCTCTTAGTTCCGTAAAAAGGAGCACGTTTTCATGACCAGCGATGGCCACCCCCAGTGTCCCCAGGAGCAGAACCGCGGCCACGGCTGCTGCCAGTAGCGCGCGTTTGCCCATAACTCTTCTCATTTGTTCTCCTTTCAAGAGACCTCCCTCTATCAATACGCAGCGGAAGGCGGAATGGATTGGTCGAAATCAAAGGAATGAGATGGAAGGCTCACCTGCCGTTATTTCACCGACGACCACGGCGGAACCGTTGTTGAGGGCTCCGACCAGCCGGCCCGCTCGATCGCCACCGACTGAGATCAGCAGCCCGCCTGAGGTTTGGGCATCGGCCAGGATCTTGAGCCTGGCCTCGTCGGGCGTGGGACCGCGGAGGAATGGGCGAACGCTCGACAGGTTGCGCTGACTCCCACCTGAGTAGTAGCCGGCCTCGACCAGACGGCTCAGGTCGCCGATAATCGGCACGGCCGCCGCGTCGATGATCGCCGCCACCCCTGAGGCAATCAGCATCTCTCGCAGGTGGCCAAGCAGGCCGAAACCGGTGACGTCGGTGGCGGCGTTGACCCCGACGTCGACCATCGGTTTCACGGCGCCGGCATTGAGCTCAACCATCACCCGAACCGCGCTCGCGGCCAAGTCCGGCGGACACGCACCACGCTTGAGGGCGGTGGTGATGATCCCGGTACCAAGTGGCTTGGTGAGGATCAAACGGTCGCCGGGTTGGGCGGCGGCATTGGTGATCGGAGTCCCAACCAATCCGGTGACGGCGAACCCATACTTGGGCTCGGGATCGTCGATCGAATGGCCGCCGATGATCGTGGTCCCGCTCAACTTCATCACCTCGGCCCCGCCGCGCAGGACCTCGGCCAGGATGCTGAAGTCAAGGCCATTCCGGGGCCAGGCAACGATCTGCAGCGCGGTAATCGGCGACCCTCCCATGGCATAGATGTCGGACAGCGCGTTGGCGGCTGAGATCCTGCCCCAATCGAAGGCGTCGTCAACGATCGGGGTGA
Source organism: Acidimicrobiia bacterium (assembly GCA_050997725.1). Taxonomy (GTDB): domain Bacteria; phylum Actinomycetota; class Acidimicrobiia; order Spongiisociales; family ZC4RG35; genus JACCTH01. The sequence goes on along the minus strand of JBPCQV010000028.1, from coordinate 4,115 downwards.
AGAAGTCAACCGTCTGCACTAGCCGCTGGTTCGAGTCGAGCTGCCAAACCCCGGCGTCGTCAGCGGTGCCGATCCCGACCAGAAGATCGGGGGAGGAATAGGCCGGGTGGTCGACAAGCGGTCGCACAATCTCGGCCAGCTCGTCGGGGCTCAACTTGCAGGCGCAGCCCGCGCCGTGGGAGAAGGCGGTGAGCCTCGTCGCCTCGCTTGCCATGTCTAGAGCGTAAGGGACCCCTATGCGATGCGAACCGCGCCCGGCTAGTGTTCCGTTATATAGAACCGTCCCATATCGTGGAACGCGACTCCGAAGATGGCTGAAGACGAACTCGACCTCAACTCCTTGTCCGACTCCGATCTTGTCACCCAGATGCACGACGATCTCTACGACGGTCTGGCACCCGAGATCGTCGAAGGCACCAACGTTCTCCTTGGCCGAGGCTGGGAACCGCAGTCGGTCCTGAACGATGCCCTGGTCGAGGGCATGCGGATCGTCGGCATCGATTTCCGCGACGGAATCCTTTTCGTACCCGAGGTTCTGCTGGCAGCGAACGCGATGAAAGCGGGAATGGCAATTCTCCGTCCGCTGCTGGCTGAAACCGGCGCTCGGACGATCGGCAAGGTTGTGATCGGCACTGTCAAAGGCGACATCCACGACATCGGGAAGAACCTGGTGGCGATGATGCTTGAGGGCGCAGGATTCGAGGTCATCAACCTCGGCATCAACACCGATGCCGACAGGTTCATTGCCGCTCTCGAAGAGCATGAACCCGACATCCTTGGAATGTCGGCGCTGCTCACCACGACGATGCCATACATGAAGGTTGTGATCGACACGCTCAAGGAGCGGGGACTGCGCGAGAAATACATCGTGCTGGTGGGAGGGGCGCCGCTCAACGAGGAATTCGGCAAAGCCGTCGGAGCCGATGCCTATTGCCGGGATGCGGCGGTCGCGGCCGAGACGGCCGAAGCTCTGGTGCTGGCCCGACGTCTCACCGTGGGCGAGGAGCCGTGACCGAGCGGGTGCTGGTCATCGCCTGCGGGGCGCTGGCCAGGGAATTGATGGATGTGATCAAGGGGAACGGTCTCGCCTGGGTCGATGTCGAATGTCTGCCCGCCTCCCTGCACAACACCCCCAAAAAGATCACGGCCGCGGTGGCCGACAGGATCGAGCGCGCCGCAGGAAAGTATCAGAAGGTATTTGTCGGATACGCCGACTGCGGAACGGGCGGAGAGCTCGATCGTCTGCTCGACGAACGCGGGATCGAGCGATTGCCCGGCGCCCACTGTTATGAGTTCTTCGCCGGTTCCAACCTGTTTACCTCATTGCATGAGACGGATCCGGCCACCTTCTATCTCACCGACTTCCTGGCCAAGCATTTCGATCGTCTCGTCTGGGATGGGCTCGGGCTCAACCGCTGGCCGCAATTGCGCGACGACTACTTCGGCAACTATCGCCGCCTGATCTATCTCTCCCAGACCGACTCGCCGGTGCTGGTCGCCAAAGCCCGGGCGGCCGCCGACCGTCTCGGACTCGAGTTCGAGCATCACCATGTCGGCTACGGGGACTTTCAACCTGCACTCGTCGCAGCTTCGCAATGAGTGAGCTGACCATCATCCGCTGGCGCGGCATCCCCGCCCAAGTCGTGGCCAAGCAAGGTCGCGCGGCGGCCCGGCGAGAGCTATCACCGCGCTTTCAGGTCGCAATCGATCGGGCGGCGATGTATGCCGGGTTGTTTGGCACCGACGAGTATCTGAACGAGTGGGTTCGTGACGCCCGGCCCTGCGGAGACGATCTTGAGTCCGAAGCCGATCGCGAAGCCACGCGTCTGGAGGCCGAGTTCACCTCCGAGGTCCTGAATGAGCTCGCCGCCAAAGGTGGGGCCAGATGACTGACACAGTCGTTTCGTCAGCGACCCGAGAAGTCGCCATTGGCTTCGAGCGCCATTTCGTGATCATTGGCGAACGGATCAACCCGACCGGGCGGAAGCTGCTCGCCGCCGAGATGCGGGATGGAGACTTTTCTCGGGTTGAGGCCGACACCATCGCCCAAGTTACCGCGGGGGCGCCGATGCTCGACGTCAACGCCGGGATTCCGCTGGCGGATGAGCCCGGACTCTTGGCTAAAGCCATTCAACTGGTCCAATCGCTGACCGACGTGCCACTCTCGATCGACTCCTCGATCGTCGAGGCCCTCGAAGCCGGCCTGGCGGTTTATCAGGGAAAGCCGCTGGTCAACTCCGTGACCGGTGAAGAGGAGCGGCTTGAGCGGGTGCTGCCGCTGGTCGCGAAGTACGGGGCGGCCGTAGTGGCCATCTCTAACGACGAGACAGGCATTTCCGAGGACCCCGACGTCCGTTTCGAGGTGGCGCGTAAGATCGTCAATTGTGCGGCTGACTACGGGATCGGGAAGGAAGACATCGTGGTCGACCCTTTGGTGATGCCGATCGGTGCGATGGGCACCGCCGGCCGCCAGGTCTTCCACTTGGTCGGTCGCCTGCGCAATGAGCTCAGGGTCAACACGACGTGCGGCGCTTCCAATATCAGCTTCGGTTTGCCGAATCGGACGGGTATCAATGCGGCGTTTCTCTCGATGGCGATCGGGGCCGGGATGACCTCGGCCATCACCAACCCACTCGACGCGGAGGTTCGCCAGGCTGTGCTGGCAGCAGATGTCATCGCCGGCCGCGACCCCCACTGTGCCACCTGGATCCGGACCTATCGCGTCCCCACCGAGACCGAGCGGAGACCAAGCCGGCGGCGGGGCTAAAGGATTCGTAACGGAGTCGTTGCGAGCCCGTGGTTAGCTGGACCCAAATGCCGAAGGAAGTCGTGCTCAGGCGGTTGGCCACGGTTGCTTGGTTGCTGAGCATCGTCGCCTGGGTGGCATTCGCCGTTCTGGCGACGACCCAGCCGGTCATCGCCAGAGGAGCGCCAGCTCTCGAGATTTTCGAGGTGTTCGGCTTTGTGATCCTCGGCACCTTCGGTTACCTCATCGTCCGCCGTCTGCCGACCAACCTTCTCGGGTGGCAAGCGATTGGCCCCGGCCTGGCTTTTCCGATCGAATGGCTTGCCACCGATCTCGCCGAGTATCGAGTTCTGACACTGGGAACCGGCGACTGGCTCGCCCAGGCGACCGGTTGGGTTGCCCTTTGGGCTTGGATCCCGGCCTCCTTCACGGTTCCGTTTCTCTTCTTGCTCTTCCCTGACGGCAAGGTTCCGTCACGTCGCTGGCGCTGGGTTTTGTGGGCATTCGTAGCTGTCATGCTCCTGACTTTTCTCATCGCGGCGTTTGCCCCTGGTCCAGTCGACCCCGACCAGATCCCCGGCTTGATGAATCCGCTGGGGGTCGAAGCACTTAATCCAGCCTTCACCGCCTTGGCCCCCGTAATCTTTTCCGTGTTTCCGATCATGGTCCTGATCGCCGTGATCTCGCTCTTCGTCCGGTTCCGCCGAAGCGGGCCGCTCGTGAGAGCGCAGATCAAGTGGCTGGCACTCGCCGGCGTCTTGGCGGTTCCTTTCTTTGCCCTCTCCAGTTCGTTCAGCACCATTCCAGTTATCGGCAGCGTCCTCAATGTCTTTCTTACGGTGGGGTTGGGAGGCGCGATTATGGTCGCCGTCCTTCGTTACCGGCTCTACGAGATCGACCGTTTGGTAAGCCGCACCGTGACCTACGCGCTGGTTGCGTTGATCCTTGCAGGGGTCTATCTAGCCGTTGTGATCGCTCTTGGTTCGCGGCTCGGCCAGGACAACTCGCTGGCAGTGGCGGGAAGCACTCTGGCCACCGCGGCGCTCTTCTCACCTGTGCGCAGGCGGGTGCAGACATTTGTCGAACGACGGTTTGATCGAGCCCGCTACAACGCGCAACTCGTCGTCGACAACTTCTCGTCGCGTCTCCGGGATGAGGTTGACCTCGAAAGTTTGGTGGGAGATCTGGCCGCGGTTGTCGATCGCACGATGCGTCCAGCCAACGTTTCCCTTTGGCTCGCCGGTTAGCCAGCGCTGCTATTACTCCTGACATGGCCGACACTTATCAGGTCGTCTTCACTCCGTCGGGAAGACGGGGGAAGGTCCCCGCCGAATCGACTGTCCTTGACGCGGCCCGGGCCCTGGGGGTG
>JBPCQV010000020.1:0-5308 GCA_050997725.1 Acidimicrobiia bacterium | reverse complement strand
CCACAACGTCTCCAACGCCCATGAGGTCTCGGGCGAGGTGGACGGGCGACACGCCATCATCGTTGACGACATGATCGACACGGCCGGCACCGTCATCAACGCCGCCGAGCTGGTGCGCGAACGCGGCGCCCTCTCGGTGCGTATCGCCGCCACCCATGCCATCTTGTCGGACCCTGCGATCGATCGGATCAAAAACTCTCCGGTGGAAGAAGTCATCGTCACCAACACCCTGCCGGTGCCCGAGGACGCCTTGCGTCTCGACAAGATCAAAGTCCTCTCGGTGGCCTCGATCGTTTCCGAGGCACTCCACGCCATCTTCACCGAAAGCTCGGTTTCCGAGATCTTCCTCGGCGACAACACCTAGCTTTCGGCGGTTCGTTCCCAGATTCGCTTGGCCGCCCAGGCGTACCCCCAAGGTTGAACGTCTGGGGGCTCGATTTCTAGACCCGTCAAAATGGCGCAAATCTGTTCCCGATGGGCGTTCCCGTGATGAAGCGCCTGTGCCACGATGACACCGGCCCTCACCTCATAGGCCCCGTCGTCGATGACATGGACGCGTTCTCCGTCTGGTTGACTGGACACGTATTGCTCCCAGAGCGGGCCCAGCTCGTCGACCCGAGCCAGCAGTTGTTCGAAGTCGGCCTGCTCGCGGGCACGAAACCACTCGGGACTACTTTCCGTCAAGCGCCACAAATAGGAGCCGTCGGAATTCACGATGTGGCTAAAGGTGGCGAGGATGTCCCCGTAGCTTCCAGAAGACGTGGACCCAAGCTGCTCTGGGTCCAAACCTACGCACACTTCCAGCAGCTGCCTGGTGGCCCAATTGTTGTGACGAAAGGCGTCGAGGAGAACGTCAGTCATTCGCTTCCTCCGATCCCCATTCGGGGAGGAGCAGCAGCTCGCCGGGAAAAATCAGGTCCGGGTCACCGGAACGAATTCGCCCCGTGTTGGCGGCGATCACGGCCAGCCAGTAAGGGGCGATGTCGGCATCGGTCACGTTGTGATCCCGGAGCTCGCGCAACCGTCGCTCGGCCAGAAGCCACATGCTGTCGCCGCGTTGCACCGTCACCTCGATCTCCCCTACGGTCGTGGCAACGGCTGTCTGACGCGGATTCTCGATCGGGAGGTAGAGGGTGTCGACCGGTCGCAGCACCGTGATTGAAAGCGGCTGGGTGGTGGCAGTGTGGGAGGTCGTCGTTGTGGGATCGCCCGCTGGGACCGGAACGTAGCCGGGAGCAACCGAGGTGCTGGCGCTCGAGGTGGACAACGCGATCACGAGAGTCGAGGCGACGCTGCGCTCGATCAACCTTCGCAGTGGCCGCCAAGTGACCCACGAGATCGCGCGAATCGCCGCCGGGAAGGCAGTGAGATGGACGAGGATAAGCAGGACCGCCGATCCCAACAGCCAGTAAGCGATGGTCAACCCGACCAGGCGAGCGATGGCTCCCAAGGCCAGCTCCAATGGCCCGGTTTGGAGCCCGGCGAGTGGGTAGTAGTCGGCGAGCCGGTGCAGGACAACCACCGCCGCGATGAGGGCAACGATCACGACCCCGAGAGGCAACCGTTTTCTCATTCGAGGGAATCTATAGATCTCAGGGCCTCTGCGAAAGGGGTCTACGATGAACGCCCCTCCCACTTGATTCGTTAGGAGTCAGTTTGCTAGTCAAAGTCGGAATCGCAGAGAGCAGCCGGGTCATCGAGATCGAAACCGAGGACCCCGAGGCATTCCGCGCCACCATCGAAGAAGCCTTCAGCCAGGCTCGAAGTGTCATGTGGTTTGAGGACACCAAGCGCCGGTTGGTCGGTGTCCCTGTGCCGCGGCTGGCGTATGTCGAGATCGAGCAGGAAGTTGGAGTCCGCAAGATTGGATTTGGACGGGCGACTAGCTGAGCGGGGTTAACCGGCTCGGCGGCGACGTTCGGCCAGCCACCGCTTGCGAAGCCGGCGACGCTCGTCTTCGGCATAGCCACCCCAAACCCCGGATTCCTGGTTGGACTCGAGGGCGTATTGGAGGCAATCCTCGGCCACGCCACAGCCGAGGCAAATCTCTTTGGCGGCGGCGATCTGGTCAATGGCGGGTCCGGTGGACCCGATGGGAAAGAACAGGCTCGGCTCGGAGTCGCGGCAGGCAGCCAGTTCCCTCCATTCAGTGGTGATTGTCACCATGGTGGTAGTCATTGGGCGGGCCCCTTACTTTGTGAATCGTTTCACAAGATACGCCATATCGAGCGAAACGGTGATTGTGATTGGACGACAAGTACGGTAACAACCCCCCTTGCAGCCCGCAACGAATTTCGCTAGGCAATTTCCGCGTTTCTCCCCCCGGAGGGGGAAGTGACCGAAGGCCGAGGCGGGGCGCTACCTGGCTTCAAGAAAACGGTGACTAGTCCGTGAATGTGATCGGGCATAGGGGGTGGGCGGCGCGTTATCCGGACAACAGTCTCGAGGGGATCTTGGCGGCCCGGGCGGTGTCGGCGATGGTTGAGGTCGATGTCCGCCGGACACCGAAAGGCGAGCTGGTCCTCTCCCATGATCCCTTTGACGACGACCAAGACCTGGTCCTTCTCGATGACTTGCTGGCCGAGATCGGCGACTTCCCGCTCAACCTCGAGATCAAGAACTTTCCCGGCGAGCCGGGCTTCGAGCCCCATCACGGAACCGGGTTGGCGACAGCCGCCCAAGCGCGCCCCGACGATCTCCTGACCTGTTTCTTCTGGCCGACCGTCGACGAGATCCACCGGAATTATCCCGATGTCTCGACAGGCGTCCTGGTCGACCGCGATTGGGATCTGGAGCTTGCTGCTACCCACGCCCTTGCCGTTGGGCATCGCTTTCTCGTCCCGCATTGGTCGTTGGCTCTCGCCCACCCCGAAACCATTAGGCAAGCGGTCGGCCAAGGGCTCGAAGTCGTGGTCTGGACCTTGAACGACTCTGATCTGGTCCCGGAGTTGGCCGGCCTCGGGGTGACCGCCATCATTACCGACGACCCCGGGACTATGACCGCCGCTCTAAAGGATTGACGTGACCATCGAGCAAGAACTCAAGGCCGAGCTTAAGGACGCCATGAAGGCGCGCGACCCCCGTCGACGCGACGTCGTTCGAATGATCGACTCCGAGGTCGCGTTGGCCCGGACGGCAACTGGCTTCTCGGGCGAGGTCGACGACGAGCTTTACCGCAAGACCATCGCTTCGTATTCCAAGAAGATGGACAAGGCCCGGATCGAGTTCGAGGAAGCCGGCGAGCGCGGGCGCGAGATGGCAGCGAAGCTGGCCTGGGAGGTCGAGTATTTGAGCCGCTGGCTGCCGAAGAAACTCGACGAAGCCGCGACCCGCGAGCTTGTCCGTCAAGCCATAGCCGACCTCGGCACCGCGCGCGATCCCAAAGCCTCCGGCAGGGTGATCGGATCAATCATGAAAGACCATCGCGACGAGGTCGACGGCGGCCTCGTGAACCGGCTGGTCGCCGAGGAGCTAGCCGCCAGCCCAACCTAGGGCGACGTTCACCACCTCGACCGTCGGCAACTTGCCAACGTCGGCCAGCGGCCACCACTGCGCCTGGTCGGTAGTGCCGTCCAGCTCGTGGATCAAAGGTCCTCCAGCGGTGACGCGATAGACGACCTGGATCACATGAAGGTCGGTGTTATGGGTTCCGACGTAGGAGTGCAAACCGAGGACCTCGCCGACCTGGGGGACCAGACCCGTTTCTTCGAGGAACTCGCGCTCGAGACCTGCGACGGGGTCCTCGCCCCAATCGAGCCCCCCGCCGGGGAGAGTCCAGTAGCCCTCGTCAAGCGCCGCCACGCTCAGGCGGGTCAGCAAGACCGCGACGTCGTCGATGGCAAGGCCGTAGACCCCAAGACGAAATTTCCGGCCCAGTTCGTCGACCAACATGGGAGTCAGTATGACCCCGGTCTACCAGCCGATGCTGGCCACCCCCCATCCAACGGCCTTTACCTCTGAGGACTGGTGGTTCGACCTCAAATGGGATGGTTTCCGCTGTCTGACCTATATCGACGGGGAGAAGGTGGCCTTGCGTTCACGCAACGGCAACGACCTCTCGGGGCGATTCCCCGAGCTGCGTTCCGTCCGCGCCTCCGAACCGGTGGTGCTCGACGGTGAGATCGTCGCGTTTGGAGACGACGGCAAGCCGTCGTTCTTCTTGCTCGGTTACAAACCACCCCAACTAGTCGTATTCGACCTGTTGCATCGCGACCGGCCGATTATCGACCTCGCCTTGGAAGAGAGGTGGGATCAGCTATCGGCGATCGAAATGTCGGGTCCGGTGACACGATCCCAGCCGACTCCCGGGGAAGGCGAGGCGCTCTACGACGCGGTGAAGGCGAGCGGGCTCGAGGGCGTTGTGGCTAAACGTTCGGGGTCGCGTTATCTGCCCGGGCGGAGGTCGCCCGATTGGCGCAAGATCGTTGCCCGTTCGCAACTGAACGCCGTCGTTGGTGGCTATCTGCGCGGAACCAGAGGCAGTTTCGGGTCGTTGCTGCTCGGTCTCTACGAAGGCGATCGTTTGCTGGTTGCCGGCTCGGCGGGCTCAGGGCTCGACAACCGTTCCATCGCCGAGCTCTGGCCGGTGCTGCAGTCACTCGAACGCCCTACCTCGCCTTTCGCCGAGCATGCCGAGTTCATGGGGGAGCCGGTGTGGGTCGAGCCCCGGCTGGTAGCGCGGATCGAATACCGCGAATGGACCCCGGTGAGACGTTTGCGGGCGCCGGTGTTTAAAGGGATCGCGCACGACCTCGACCCGGTCGAAGTGACCTGGGCGAACGAAGCGCCGGATCTCTAGCCGGCTTTGCGCTTCTTGGTGGCTTCGACGCTCGCCTTCAACGCTTCGAGCAGGTCGACGACCTTCGTGGGCTCAGGGCTTTCCGGGGCGACGATCTCCTGGCCTTCGATCTTCTTCTGCGCCGCCTCTTCGATCGCTTCCCGCGTGAGGTCCTTGTAATCCGCCGCCTGGAAGGGAGAGGTAAGGCCATCGATCAACATCTCGGCCATCTTCACCTCTTCGGGACGGACGTCGGCCTTGAGGTCGAGCTCCTCGAATTCGGCCTCACGGATCTCGTCCGGCCAGTACATGGTCTCCATCACCAGCACTCCGTCTTTGGTCCGGAGGGTGGCGAGGGTTTGCTTGTCACGAATCGCCACCTTGCAGATGCCGACCCGGCCCTTTGATTTCAACGCGTCGAGCAGGATGCGATACGCCTTGATCCCGGTCTTCTCGGGGGCGAGGTAGTAGGACGACTTGTAATAGATCGGGTCGATCTCGTCCTCGTCGACGAACTGCACGACGTCGACC
>JBPCQV010000190.1:0-5381 GCA_050997725.1 Acidimicrobiia bacterium | reverse complement strand
AGATGACCTTCGTGTCGCCGCCGGCATTCACCAAGGGACTTATCGGATCAAGCGGAGTGGCACTAAAACGAGGCTCCGGGGCAGCCTGATACATCCCATTCTCGCAGATCATGACGCCACGCGCCCGCAAGTGCGCATCGTCGACGGCTTCGCTCCAACTCAACACCGGGGAAACACAGGCGTCGGTTCCGGTGAAAACCTCGACCCAATGCGATCGCGGCTGGGCACCGAATGCGGCGGTGAACCGACGGACGAGCTCGGGCCAGCCGTCTCGGTCGAGCTGGGCTGGCAGATCGGTGTCGCTCAGACCCAAACCTGCGAGCAAGCCGGCGTAGAACTGCGGCTCAAGGGCGCCAACTGCCATTTCCTCGCCATCGGACGTCTGATACGTCCGATAAAACGGGGCGCCGCCATCCAAGAGGTTCGACTGCCTTGCCTCGACCCAGGTGCCGTTGGCGAGCTGGCCATGAACGAGCGAGGCGAGAAGCGGCACCCCGTCCACCATGGCGGCGTCGATCACTTGCCCCTCACCGCCAGCGCCGCGCGCGGCGACGACACCGGCGAGGACCCCCACCAAGACGAGCATGGCTCCCCCGCCGTAATCGCCGATGAGATTGAGGGGCGGCAGCGAATGCTCCTTGGTTCCGATCGCGGCCAACACTCCGGTTAGGGACAGATAGTTGATGTCATGGCCGGCGGTTTTGGCGCGAGGTCCGTCTTGTCCCCAACCGGTCATCCGTCCGTAGACCAGGCTGGGACGCCGCCGGAGACAAATTTCGGGTCCCAAGCCCAGCCGCTCCATCACCCCCGGCCGAAAACCCTCGATGAGGATGTCGGCGGTGTCGACCAGCCGGAGGACGATCTCGCTGGCTTTGGGATTTTTGAGATCGAGGGCGATCGATCGCCGGCCGCGGCCCGTCGGGTCGACTCCCACGACCTCTGTTAAAGCCGGCATGGCCAAACGGTCGACTCTGATGACGTCGGCCCCGAGGTCGGCCAGCATCATGCCCGCAAAGGGAATGGGGCCGATGCCCGCCATCTCGATCACGCGCAATCCCTGAAGGGGTCCCATCGTCCCTATCTTGGCTCCTGTGAAGAACGGCTTGATCGTCACGGCCACCGGTCGAGCTGCGGCCTCCCCCGACCGCGCCGCCATCAACCTCGGCGTTTCAGCGCAGCGACCCGACGCCGGCGCAGCCTTGGCCGAAGTTGGCGAGAAAACCCACCAGCTGATCGAGGTGCTGGTCAGCCTCGGCGTGACTCGGGAATCCCTGCAAACTTCCGACTTGTCGTTGTGGGCGGAGACCGACCGCAACGGCGCCCCGGCCGGCTATCGCGCCCGCAATGCGCTGCGCGTCACCCTCGATGAGGTGGAGCGGGTAGGCGAGATAGTGCAGGCGGGGCTCGGCGCGCTTGGCAACGGCGCCGAGATGAACGGCATCGAGTTCTCGCTCAGGGATCCATCGGCGGTTGCCGCCCAGGCGCGGGACCGGGCGTTCCGAGCGGCGCAAGCCAAGGCCGAGCAGCTCGCAACTCTGGCCGGTCGCGGGCTGGGATCGGTGACGGCGATCGTCGAAGTGGATGGTCGCTCGCCCGAGCCGAGGACGATGGCCAAGCTGGCCTCCGATTCGGTGCCGGTCGAAGCCGGCGCGGCAGAGGTCGTGGTGAATCTCACGGTTCGTTTCGCCCTGGTGGGCTAATTGGCTCGAAGTCGGACTGCTCGGGCAGGCGGAGTCCTCGTCCATGTGAGCTCGCTTCCATCGCCCCATGGGATCGGGACCATCGGGAACGAAGCGAGACAACTCGCCACCATCCTGGCCGACGCCGGGCAGCGCTATTGGCAGATGCTTCCGGTTGGTCCCACCGGGTATCGGGACTCGCCCTATCAATCACCCTCGACTTTCGCGGGCAATCCGTTACTCATCGACCTCCCCGATTTGGTTGAACGAGGCTTGCTCGCAGCCCGGGAGATCGAACCCCTGACCGAGCTTCCGAAAAATCGAGTGGCTTTCGGACCACTGATCAAACTGAAGTCGAGGCTGTTGGCCAAGGCGGCGTCGCGACTAGAAGTCGATCGTGGCCTCGGCGCGTTTCTGAAAACGCCCTGGCTGGAAAATTACACGGCCTATACCGCGTTGAAGGAAGCGAATGATCTGCGCTCATGGACCGACTGGCCCCGCGCGTCGGCGCTCCGAGTGCAACCCGAGTTGTCACGGGCAATCGCCAAGGTCCGCAGGCGAATGGAGCTTGAGGTCGGCATCCAGTATCTCTTCCATCAGCAGTGGGAGTCCTTGCGCGCTCATTGCCGCAAGCTCGGTGTCGTGTTGATCGGCGACGTGCCGATATTTGTGGCTCACGATTCGGCCGATGTTTGGTCGCAACCGGAATTGTTCGAGCTTGATGATCGCGGCAACCCGACCGTGGTCGCCGGGGTTCCGCCCGACTACTTTTCCAAGACGGGTCAGCGCTGGGGAAACCCGCTTTACCGGTGGGACCTGAACCGAGCTGACGGCTACAGGTGGTGGAACGAGCGCCTGACCGCGTCCTTGTCTCGTTTCGATCTGGTCCGTGTGGACCACTTCCGCGGCTTCTGCGCCTACTGGGAGATCCCGGCCACCGAGGTGACGGCGGTCAAAGGACGATGGGTTCCTGGCCCGGGGACCGACCTTTTCGAAAACTTGGCCGGGCAAGATCACCTCCCGATCATCGCCGAAGACCTAGGAGTCATCACCCCTGACGTCACCGCGCTCCGCGAACAGTTTGGCTTCCCCGGCATGCGCGTCGGTCAATTCGGCTTCGACGACGAGCCCGAGACGGCTCTCCACAATCCTGACAACTTCCCTCCCGACGTAGTGGCTTACACCGGGACCCACGACAACGACACCACTATCGGCTGGTTCTGGGGGGACAACCGCCGCCATGATCGCCGGCGGCTCACTCGTCATCGCCGACGGTTGCTAGAACGGGTCGGCACCCGCGGCGAGGAGATCAACTGGGACCTGATCGAGCTGGTGATGGCCTCGAAAGCAGAGACCGCAATCGTCCCGGTGCAGGACCTGTTAGGTCTCGGTTCGGAAGCGCGGATGAACACCCCCGGACGAGAGGAAGGGAATTGGACGTGGAGGATGGACGCCCCGTTGCCGGACGACGTCCTCAACCGACTACGAGAGGTAACCGCCGCTTCCGGAAGACAAGAGACAGAAGACATCAGACCGATCCCCGTTCAGATCTGAAATCTGATGTCTGATGTCTTTCTAGGGTCTCTCGATCGGCACCCTGACCGCGTTGCCGTACTCGGTCCAAGACCCGTCGTAGTTGCGGACGGTGGGAAAGCCCAAGAGCTGGGTCAGGACGAACCAGGTGTGCGAGGAACGTTCCCCAATGCGGCAATAGGCGATGACATCGTCATGGGGGTCGAGCCCGACCTGCTCGACGTAAAGGTCGCGCAGGTCGTCGTAAGTCTTGAAGGTCGCGTCGTCATTGGCTGCCTTCTTCCACGGCACGTTGCGCGCCCCGGGAATATGACCGCCACGGAGGGCGCCCTCGTTCGGATACTCGGGCATGTGCAGTCGCTCGCCGCGAAACTCTTCCGGTGAGCGAACGTCGATGAGCGGCTTGCCTTCCTTCGAATGAGGAAGAACATCGCCGATGAAAGCGCGGATTCGGCGATCGCTCCGCACCGGCACCGGGTAGTCGCTCGCCTTCCGCGCCGTCTCGTCGGTGGTCATCTCTCGTCCTTCCGCAACCCATTTCGCACGACCTCCATCAAGGAGCCGGGTGTCGGCATGGCCAAAGAGCTCAAAGACCCAGAGCGCGTACGACGCCCACCAGTTGAAGTTGTCGCCGTAGAACACGATGGTCGAATCCGGCTTGATGCCATGACGGGACATGAGCGCCGCGAACTGGTCGGCGTCGAGGTAGTCGCGCATCAACTGGTGGTTGAGATCGGCCACCCAGTCGATCTTGATTGCGCCGGGGATGTGGCCGGTGTGATAGAGCAGGACGTCTTCGTCCGATTCGACGATCACCACTGATGGATCATCGAGGTGTTCGGCCACCCAGTCAGTCGTCACTAGACGCTCGGGGTGGGCGTAAGACTGAAACTTCTCGGCGGGATCGGCCGCAACTTGCATAAGTACTCCCAGGTCGCTGATTAACACTATCACCGTAGTGAAAACCCCTTCCGTAGAATTGTGGCTGATGTCGCTCCCCACTCGCCTCGAACAGATCGTCGAAGCATTCGCGAGCTCGCCCCGGCAGTTTCGGCTCGAGGCGTTGCTCGACTTCGCTAAACGCCTGCCTGCTCTGCCCCCCGAGCTGGCGTCCGATCGCGACCAGCTCGAGCAGGTGCACGAATGCCAGACGCCGTTCTTCCTTGCCACCCGGCTCGACGAAGGGAGGGTGAAGCTGTTCTTTGATGCCCCACCGGAGTCGCCGACCGTCCGCGGCTTCGCTGGCTTGCTGTCAGCCGGCCTCGACGGCGAGGACCCGGACTCGATCCTCGAGGTCGACAACGAATTCTACCTGAAGATGGGTCTGGAGGAGGTCGTCACCCCCCAACGAGTCCGCGGCATGGGCGCCATCCTGGCCCACGTCAAAAGCCAAGTCTCCGGTCTGAAGTCTGATGTCTGAAGTCTTATTTAGGCGCCATCCGGATGCCGCCGTCCATGCGGATGGTCTCGGCGTTCATGTAGTCGTGGGTGATCAACAACAGCGCTAGGTCGGCGAACTCATCGGGGTGGCCCAGACGTTTCGGAAAGAGCACCTGCTCGCCAAGCGAAAGCCGGGCCGGTTCGGGCAATCCCGCCAAGAGCGGGGTGTCGATGATGCCGGGGGCGATGGTGTTGACGCGGATGCCCACCGAGGCCAGGTCGCGAGCGATCGGCAGGGTCATGCCGACGATGCCGCCCTTCGAAGCCGAATACGCCGCCTGTCCGATTTGGCCATCGAAGGCGGCGACGGACGCCGTATTGACAATCGCCCCGCGCTGGCCGTTCTCGAGGGGCTCGGTAGTGGCCATCGCCGCTGCCGCGAGGCGGATCGTGTTGAAAGTGCCGATGAGGTTGATCTCGATCAAGGTGCGGAAGTGACCGAGGTCATGCGGGGTTCCGTCGCGATTGAGGGTGCGACCCGGAGGTCCGATCCCGGCACAGTTGACAACGGCCCGCAGCGGATTGGCGGCCATGGCTACGTCGACGGCCTGACGCACCTGATCCTCTTTGGTGACGTCGGTGTGGAGGTAAGCGCCGTCCACCTCGCGGGCGGTCGCCTCACCTTTGCCATCTTGGAGGTCGGCCACGCACAGAAACGCACCGGCGTCAGACAAACGAAGGACGGTTGTTGCCCAGAGACCAGAAGCCCAGCCAGTAGCGATGGCCGAC
>JBPCQV010000204.1:0-17712 GCA_050997725.1 Acidimicrobiia bacterium | reverse complement strand
CCGAGCTCACCGAGCACCGCCTTCACCAGGTCGTACTCCCCCATCGAGACCCCACCCGAAGTGATGACCGCGTCAGCATCCATTGCCCCTTGCTGCAGAGTCTTGGTGAGGACCCTGGCATCATCCGGGATCCGACCGAGATCAATGACCTCCGCACCGAGCTCGCGCAACAAGGCGAGGAGCATCGGCCGGTTGGAGTCCCGGATCTGACCCGGGCCGAGCCGGGGGCCGTCGACGGCGACCAGCTCGTCGCCGGTCGAGGCAACTGCGACACGCGGGCGGGCCCCGACCTCGACCGTGGCCTTCCCGATGTTGGCCAGCACGCCGATGTGCGCTGCAGTCAATCGCACCCCGCGTTCGACCACGATCGAACCGGCTTTCACATCCCCACCGGCGGCGCGAACTGACGTTCCCTCTGGAACCCCCACTGTGATCGTCACGCTGGGGCCTTCTTGCTGGGTGTCCTCGACGCGGACCACCGCGTCAGCCCCAACCGGCATCGGCGCCCCGGTCATGATCTTGATGGCTGTGCCCCACTCGACCTGGCGGGTCGCCACCGAGCCTGCCGGCACGTCTTCGAGCACGGTGAGAGTCGCCGGAACCGAGGACACGTCGGCAGCTTTGACCGCGTACCCGTCCATCGCCGAGTTGGAAAAAGGAGGCACCGGGTGGGTGGCGACCGCCGGCTTATGGAGGGCGAGTCCGAGGGCCTCCTCCACCGCTACCGCAACCGTGGGCAACGCCGGGAGAGCGGCGAGCACCTGATGCTGCGCCGAATGGAGGGAGCGCATCAGAGCAGGTCGGGGAACTGGCTCGTGCCGAGAATCCAGGTCGCCTCGACCAGACCTCTAGGGGTGCCGACGTCGAGCAGGTCTTCGTCGGCGACGTATCCCCGGCAGCGCCCGGTCGACGCCAGGATGTTGATCGCGTCCGTTAGCTGGATCTCGCCGCCGTGGCCGGGGGTGAGCTTCCCCAAAATCTCGAAGATCTCGGGGGTGAACACGTAACGACCAATCAATCCGAGGTTGGAAGGAGCGAGCACTGGTCCCGGTTTCTCCACCGCCCCGACAATGTCCAACGTTCCGTCGACAACATCGGAACCGGGAGCGATCACGCCGTACTTGGAGAGGAATTCGCGATTCAGCTCGCGGAGGCACACCGCGGAATCTTCCTTGGCGGCTGCGGCAAGCTGCGGGAGGACGTCGGCACCGGGCCGGACAATGTTGTCGGCCAGGAGGCAGAAGAAGGAGCGGTCGCGGACCTGTTCGGCCGTTTCCCAAACCGCGTGCCCCAGGCCGAGCGCCTCCTCCTGCACCACCACCCGGATTTTGACATGCTCGATACCGGGAAGGCGGCCATTGCTGAGGAAGTGCTGATGGACGAGGTGCCCGGCGTCAAGATCGACCACCAAGATCACCTCGGTGGCGCCGGCCCGGACCGCTTCCTCGACGACGTACTGGACTGCGGGACGGTCCACGACGGTGATCAACGCTTTGGGGACGACCTTGGTGGCCGGGCGCATCCTCATGCCGCGGCCGGCAGCGGGAATGACTGCGACGTGGGCGGTCATGAGATCACGGAGTTTTCGCGGCGTTTCATGATTCGAGATATGTTCCCACGGTGCCGGTATATGACTAGGCCCAACATAATCCCGAACCAGAAGAGGGCCCAACCGGTGACGCCTTGCCAGATGAGGATCGGCGCTGAGCCAATCGCCACCACTAGAGAAGCGACCGACGCCACCTTCCCCACCTTGGCGATCGCGACCCAGAGCACAGTCAGGATCAACCCGGCGATCGGCTCCGCGAAGAGGATGACGCCACCGCCGGTGGCGACTCCCTTCCCGCCTCGAAAACGGTGGAAGACGGGGAAGCAATGGCCGATCACCGCCATGAGCCCGGCGGCGTAGGTCCAGGGCGACTCCGGTCCCTGCCCGGAGAGAAACGCGCCGATGGCGGCGGCGATCACCCCTTTGAGGGTGTCGCCGATGAACACCATGGCGGCCGGCCCGCGACCGAGGGTTCTCATCACATTGGATGTGCCGGGGTTGCCGCTGCCGACCTGATGGATGTCGACGCCATGCATCCGCCCGACCAACACGGCGAAGTCGAAGCTGCCTAACAGGTAGGAGAGAGCGAGGATCAACGCCCCCGTCGCGGCCGTCACCAGGCGAGTCTACGGGAATCGGACGAGGCGGTCAGGGGTTAGAATTCTCAGTCCACCACTCTTTGAGGGAACTTCGAGACGTGCCCACATACGAATACCAGTGCGATAGATGCAGCCAGAACTTCGACGTGTTCCAGAAGTTCACCGACAAGTCGTTGCGTCGTCATCCCGAATGCGGAGGAAAGCTGGAGAAGGTCTTCCACCCCCGCGGCGTCGTGTTCAAGGGCTCGGGGTTCTATGTGACCGACTCCCGATCGAAGAACGGCAGCTCGGACGAGAAACCCGCCAAGGAGAAGGCCAACGGGGCAAGCGAGAAAAGCCCTTCATCGATCGCCGCCGACAAAGCGGCCGTGACCTCCACCGACTCCAAGTCGGACTAAACCTCTTCCCAGCCCCGTCTCCGTCCAATACCTTGGACGGATGTATTGGTTATCGAAGCCTCCCTACCTGCGAAGAGCTGCCGCCGTCCTGATTTTGCTGGCGGCTATGGCGTGGGAGATCCGGCCGGTATCCCAGGAGCGGCGACCCTTCCTCGCCGCTGCGGTTAGCGCCGGGGATGGCGTCACCACAGATCAGATCGATTGGCGCGACGTTCCGGTCGGGGTGCTTCCCGAGCTCGCCGAGCCGGGCGGGACATTCGTCGCCGACTTTTCGGCCGGTACACCGCTGGTCGCTTCGATGTTGGCGGCCGAGCCCGCGATGCCCGACGGCTGGTGGGGAATCGAAGTACCGGTCCCGGCGGGCACCTCGGCGGGAACGGACGTTCGGTTGGTCGTCGATGTGCGGCAGGAACCGAGAGTGATTGCCGGATTGGTGATCCGCATAGTCGGCGAGGACAGCTTCGACGGCCTCACTGCCTTGGTCGCGGTGCCGGAATCCGAAGTCGGCGCCGCTGCGGCCGCGCTTGCCGACGGTTCGCTGCGCACCCTGGTTGGCGGCAGGTGACGCTCTAACGTTTCCCGGTGCTACAAGCCATCGTCTGGGGACTAATCCAGGGAATAACCGAGTTCCTCCCGATCTCATCGGACGGTCATCTGGTGCTGGTCCCGGCGTTTCTCGGCATCGAACAACCTGACCTGCCAACTACCGCCGTCCTCCATCTCGGAACTCTCGCCGCGGTCGTCGCCTATTTTCGGAAGGACTTGTGGTCACTGACGAAAGCTCGATCGGATCCCGAGGCTCGACGCTTGTTCTTGCTACTCGTGATAGGCAGCCTGCCCGCCGCTCTAGCGATCTTCTTTGTTGACGAGGTAGAGGAGCTGCAACAGTCGATTACGGCAACAGCGATCTTCCTCCTAATCACCGGAGCGGTCCTGTTTGTCGCCGATCGGCTCCGACCTGGAGAGAGGAGGGTGCCAGACGCCCGGCCGGCGGATGCGGTCCTGATCGGCTTTGCCCAGGTGCTCGCCATCCTCCCGGGGCTCTCGCGCTCCGGCATGACGATCGCGACGGCGATGGGCCGCGGCTTCAACAAAGTCGAGGCGGCGCGGTTCTCGTTCCTGCTCGGGATCCCGGCTATCACCGCTGCCGGGTTGCTCGAACTTTGGACGCTGTTCGACCGCGGAGGGGTGACTGCTCGCGCTTGGCTGGGGGTGGCGGTCGCCGCTGTTACCGGCTACCTCGCGATCTCATTGCTGCTCCGGATGCTGGCGCGGACCGGCCTTATGGCTTATGCGATCTACTGCCTGGTGGTTGGGGTCCTCGCGCTCGTCCTCTTGTGAGCAACTGTCGTCGGTACGCCGGTTGCTGAGGTCAGCAACTGTACGAAGCGATCCCAATCTCCTCCCTCGCGGGCCAACACTTGGCAAATGTCGAACCAATGGGATGTTGTCGGACTTTCGGTTTCTAGCTGTCGTTGATTCAGGCCCTTCATTGCGATCAGGGTCCAGTGTTCCCTTGCCCGCTTCACCACTTTGCGGTGAGATTTCTCTGCCTCCCCTGCTCGATTGTGGGCATTGCTTCGATCAGCGCCACCCTTGATCTCCATCGCAACGCTCATCTGCTCTTCGTTGCCCACTTCCTCCGTCACGACCACATCCGGATCGGTGGCGAGCTTCACCCGTACCGCTCGCCCAGCCGAATTGACAAGCGAGATAGCACTGGCGGTTTCTGAAGAGATGTGATCCGCGAGCACTTCCTTTATCGCAATGAAAACGCCGCTGGTCGCCGCTCGCCCTATGGAATTCCGGTACGAGCCGTCGAATTGCGCTCCAAGGGTCAGTAGAGGCAGTTGTTCGATGTCGGCAGCAACAGCTTTCGGCGAAAGCTGATCTAGTAGCTCTGCCAAGGACTTGTTCAGCTCTTTGCAAAGGGCCGGCAATGCCGCTTGAGCTCGTTCACCGATTTGGCTCGCACTCTCCATCAACTTGAACATGCCTAGTTCGGTTGCGCCCGTGTAGAAACTCTTTTGCGAAGAGCCGAGCAGGAGACGGTAATAGCCAATCAGCGTCGGTTGGCTTCTAGCACTGAAGGCACCGCAAAAACCCACTCGTTGCGTATGCCCGCGCTGGCAAGTCCGCGTCGCGTGTCGGCAGGAGCGAACTGAGCCATCTCTTCTCCGAAGACGCGGGGATCGAGGCTTCCCAGGACCTCGCTGAGTGCTTCGCGCAGCACGGTCTTACGAGCAGCTACCAGCAGCTGATGAAGTGCGATCTGCTTCGCCGGTGATGGGACCTTTAATTCAGTCATCCTGAATGAATCCGGCTTCTTTGCGAATTCATGAACGCTGGACTCGAGACCAACCTGTCCGTGAATTCCATAATCACGAAGAGACCAGTAAGGGGGTGATGTCACAACGGTTTGAACCACTCCCTCCGGGAGCAGGTCGACGATCTCGGCGGCTTCCCCGGTACCCAAAGCCGACGGTGCGGAAGGTTCCTCGAAACGCTGCAGGTCCCGATCAATCGGAGGATCGATAACGACGAACCTCGGTTGGCTCTGCAGGATCATGGCTGCCGAGCGTACTTCGAGCCTGTGACGCAAATTGACATGGTCGAGTTATCCACAGGCAGCCCGCAACGCTCAGTCGAACATAGCCCCGTGCAGTGAACTACTGCGAGTAGTTGGAGCTCATCCGCCTCGTCTCGGCGATATGGACGTTGACGAGACTGGGCAAGCCGGAGGCCCGCGCTCGCTTGAGCGCCGGGGCGAGTTCGTCGGGGTCGGTGACCAGCTCGCCATAACCGCCGAGGGCGCTGACCACATCGTGGTATGGACGCCGGCCGAGATCGGCCGCGACGACCCTTTCTGGATACATCATTGTGTGGAACGTCTTGATGTTTCCCCAGACGCCGTCGTTGCCCATGACAGAAATTACTGGCAGACCGAGGCGCACGAACGTGTCGAACTCGAACCCGTTGAAGCCGAAAGCGCCGTCACCCAAGACCAAGCCAACGAGCTTGTCTGGAAACACAACTTGCGCGGCGAGGGCGAACGGCGCCCCGGTTCCGAGGGTGCCGAACGGCCCGGGGTCAAGCACATGACCGGGAGTTGAGACCTGGAGCCAGCGAGCAGTGGTCGAAACAATGTCGCCGCCATCGACCGCGACGATCGAGTCGGGACCGAAGAACTCCCCGACCTCTTTCCCGAAACGCTGGGCGTTGAGCAAACCAGCCAAGGTCGTCGCCGCTTCCTGTTCCAGCTCGCTCTGCCGTTTCTTCTCCGCGGCGAATACCTCGTCGACCCACGCCTGATCTGCCGTCGACAGATCGTCGGCTTCCAGCAATTGGGAGACCACCGTCGTTGGGTTGGCGACGAGGCCGATGTCCGCCGGCCGATTCCAACCGATCTTGGTCGCCTCGAGGTCGATGTGGATAACGGTCGCATTGGGATTGACCCGCTCTCCATAGTTGGTCCGGAAATCCCAGTCGACCCCCAAGGCGAGGACTAGATCGCAGGTTGCCAACGCGTGGCTGCGCGCATGGTTTCCGAGCAATGCATGCCTGAAAGGCAATGCGCCCCGGGCCCGGCCGTTCACATAGGTCGGCGCCTGCAGGCGTTCGGCGAGCTCGACTAGGTCAGTTCCTCCGGCACCCGCAAAGATCATCGGTCGCGACGATCGCGCCACGGCGTCGACGATAAGCGCCAGGGCCTCCGCGTCGGCGCCGGCTGGAGTTTGCGGACGATATGCCCGCGGCCACACGACCTCGTCCTCGTCCACGACATCGAATTGGACATCCATCGGGATATCGAGAAAGACAGGAGCGCCGCGGCCCGCAAACGCATGGCGGGCGGCAAAAGCTATGTGATCGGGCAGCCGCGCCGTCTGCCAAGCGGTGCCCGCCCAAGCAGTGATCCCCTGAAAAAGGCGCGGGTGATCCATCCCCTGCAGCCCTCCCTTGAGCTCCTGACGCAGCTGATGGCGGCCGCCGATGACCAGCATCGCCGTGCTGGAGAACCAGGCGTTGGCAACCGCAGTGACGGTGTCGGTCACCCCCGGGCCTGCGGTCACGACGGCGACTCCCAGGCGTCCGGTCAATCGGGTGTAGGCCTCGGCGGCATGGGCGGCCGCCTGCTCGTGGCGGACGTCCACAATCCGAATTCCTTCCTGGACGCAGCCATCGAGGATGGCGACGATGTGACCGCCGGAGAGGGTGAAGATGGCGTCGACCCCTTCGGCTTTGAGAGCACGCGCGACAAGCTGACCGCCATGAAGCTTCGCCACTTGTTCAACCTAGCCTTGCTCGATGTCCACCGAGGTGCTGAGCGCTCAGGCCATAAACCGAGCGGTCCTGGCCCGCCAGCTTCTGCTCGAACGGTCGAACTTGCCGATGTCCGACGCGCTCGATCAGATCGCCGGCATCCAGAACCAGTACGCGCCGAACGGCTACATCGGGCTATGGAGTCGCCTCGCCGATTTCAAACGCGAAACCCTCACTGCGACACTCGAGAGACGGACGGTTGTGCAAGGGACGACGCTGCGGGGAACCATCCATCTGGTCACGCCGGAATTCTTTCAGCTTTCGAACGAAGCGGTCCGAGAGGAACGAGCCGCATGGTGGTTTCGAGCAGCGCGCCGGAACGACCAAGAGGCCATGCGTGTGGTCGCGAAACAGATCGCGCAGGCGTTGGCCCAGGGACCTCGCAAGCGGGCAGCACTCATGCAGGACGTCGGTATCGATGCTGCGACCTGGAACGGAGCCACCGCTTTCGTCGACTTGATCAGGGTGCCTCCATCCGGAACCTGGGGGAACCGCCGGGCCGACCTCTACGACCTGTTCGCCGCGCCGTCGATCGATCCGGCCGTTGCCCGCCCGGAGATCGTCGGCAGGTATCTGCGGGCGTTCGGACCGGCCAGCGCCAAAGACATCGCCACCTTTCTCGCCCTGAATCTCAACGGACTTAAGCCGCGACTGGCTGGCTACAGGACGTTTCGCAGCGAGGACGGCACGGAGCTCTTCGATGTCGAGGACGGTCTGCTCCCCGATCCAAACACTCCGGCGCCGCCACGCTTTCTTCCCCCTTGGGATGCCAACCTGCTGGTTCATGCTCGCCGAACGGGCATCCTCCCCGAGGAGTACCGGCCGCTCATCTTCAACACCAAGATGCCGCAGTCGGTGCCGACATTTCTGATCGACGGCCGAGTGGCCGGAACGTGGAGGCTCGATGCGACCGATCTTCAGATCAGTCCCTTCGGCAAACTCGACCAGCGGTCAACGTCCGCTCTAAACGATGAGGCAGAACGTCTGCGGGAGTTTATTTTCTAGACCATGCGAGTCATCCTCGAAATCGGAAAGAAGCGAAAGGTTGTGGGCGGTGCCGTCGACTGGCCGGGCCTCGATCGGTCCGGAAACTCGGAGGAGGAAGCGCTGGCCAAGCTGGCGGCGTACCGCCTGCGCTATGTGGCCGTGGCCGAGCGGGCCGATCTGGCGAACGCTTTTAAGCGGGCTGGCGCGATCGAGGTGGTCGAGCGCCTGCCCGGGTCGAGCTCGACCGACTTTTGGGGGATTGCCCAAGTGCCGTCAGAGCTCGAGCACGAGGTGCTGGCAGCGAAACGCTTGGAGCGCCGGCTCGCGCTCCTCGACGCGTGCTGGAGCTACTTCGACAAAACCGCCAAGCGGGTATCCGCCGAACTCCGTCCTGGACCACGAGGCGGTGGGCGCGAGCGCGGCGAGATCATCAACCATGTCTACGCCTCTGAGCGAAGTAACTGGTCGCCGAAGGTTGAAGTTCGGACCCCGGCCGGCGTCATGATCAACCGGAAGGGCCTGACCAGGCATCGGCAGGAGTTTCTCGATGCGATTCGTGCCTACAACGCAGAGGGAAAACCCGCTCGCAAGTGGCCGATCCAATTCCTCGTCCGCCGCACCGCGCAGCATGTCATGGATCATGCGTGGGAGATGGAGGACCGAGATCTCAGTCCTAACGGAGCCATCCGGGCGGGGAGAGTCTGAATGCAGCTGCCACGGCGAGAGTCGATCCGGCCATCGCGAGGCTCGACTCGGAGCCAAAGGTCCCCAACGCGAGTTGCAGCACCAGCACACAATCCTCTGGGTGACCGTTTCGATCCTGTTACGAAAGTTCTATCGACATTCAGATCGAATCCTCTTCGACTAGGCCATGGCGACGATAGAAGCGACGCACCTGCTCGTTGTGGGCCTCGGTTTCGAGAAAAAGCCGCGGAATCCTCCTCAACTTCAGGTCGGCGAGAATTTCCTCCAGCGCTGCTCCACCGACGCCGCGCCCGCGCTCGCGGGTGTAGAACTCGTCGATGAGCCCGTCACGCCCACCCGACTCAAGCGAGTAGCTCCAGGTGGCGACGCAGTAACCCTCGATGGGGCTGCCCCAAACGTAAACCACGCCCAAGGAGTCATCGGCCAGAAGCGGCCGCAGCGCCCGACGACGCGTTCGTCGTCATGAGGATGTCGATCGATCTCGTTGAACTCCCTGATCAGCCCGAGTAGTTCTTCCTCGTCAGCGGGAGCAGCGAGCCGGATCACAACCGATCGTTGCGGATCAAGTCGTCGTAGGTCTCACGAGCCACGACGAGCCGAGCGGCACCTTTGCGTGCGAAGACCACTGGGGGGCGCGGCACCTTGTTGTAGTTAGACCCCATCGAATGTCCATAGGCGCCGGTGACCGGTGTGGCGATCAGATCACCGACCGTGATGTCGTCGGGCACCGTCCCTTCCCGAACCAAAACGTCGCCAGTTTCGCAGTGCTTGCCGACGACCCGCACCGTCCGGGGGCGATCGGCCCTCACGGCCCGCGGGAGGAACGTCTCGTATCCGGATCCGTAGAGGACCGGCCGGGGGTTGTCGCTCATCCCGCCGTCGACCGCAACGTAGGTGCGAATACCCTCCACCTCCTTGATCGTGCCGACCGTGTAGACGGTGATGGCCGCTCCTGCCACGATCGCCCGCCCGGGCTCGACGGCCAGAGTGGCGGTGAGCCCGGCGGCCGACGCGGCTTCTCGCAGAACATTGCCGTACTCGCTGAGAGTCGGCGCCTGTTCTCTCTCGACATATGCGACCCCCAGACCGCCTCCCATGGAGAGTTCGTCGAGCTGATGTGCAACCACAATCGGCGCCATCACGGCCAACGCGGCCGCAAACGACTTAGCCTCAAACACCTGCGACCCGATGTGGACGTGGACGCCCCGGAGCCGTACTGCAGGACTGCTGCGCGCCATGGCAATCGCTTTCGCCGCCTGACCCGTCGAGAGGGTGAAGCCGAACTTGGAGTCGTCCTGGCCGGTTGCCAGATAGTGATGCGTGTGGGCTTCGATTCCAGGCGTCACTCGCACCAGCACGTCGAAGACGAACCCGGTCTCTATGTGGACATTCTCGATCAGTTCGAACTCGTCGAAACTGTCGACGACCAGGCGGCCGACGCGAGCACGGGCAGCATCGCGCAGCTCGCCGAGGCTTTTGTTGTTTCCATGCATCACGAGCCGTTCGCCGGGCACCCCGGCGGCAACGGCCACGAACAGCTCTCCCCCGCTGGCGACATCGATCCGAAGCCCTTCCTCATGGACGAGGCGCGCCATTGCCAGGCAGAGAAAGGCCTTCCCCGCGTAGACGGCCTGGTCACCAAAGTTGGCGGCCACTTCCTGGCAGCGATTCCGAAGATGGTCCTCGTCGTAGATAAAGAGCGGTGTCCCGTACTCGGCGGCCAGGTCGAGGACCGAGCAACCGCCAATCAGAAGGGAGCCGTCATCGTCCTCCCGCGCCGAGTTCGGCAGCAGCGACCACGGAAGAGCTGACATCAGCCCCTCTCCCGTGGCGGAAGCCGGGGGAGTACCCGAACGAAGTACGGGGGAGGGGGCGCTGACCGAAGGCGTCGCCACGGGGCCCCCTCCCAGCTCGCTGCGCTCGCCGGACTCCGCCAACTTCCGTTGGGGGAGAGGACCCGATGTCCGGAGGAGAGAGGACCGGGCAACTAGCGTCCGGTCAGGAGTCGGAAAACGCCGGTCGTCAGGCGGGCGGGCCGCCCGGTGCGGTTTTCGATCCGGTCGGCGGTGCGGGCGAGGCTCGTTGCCAGGTTGGCCCCGACCCAACGGAGTGGCTCCGGTTCCCACTGGCGCGAGCGGTGTCCAACCCACGGCAACCGGGTGAGATCTGTATCTCGACCCAGCACCAGATCGGCCAGAGTGCGACCTGCCAGGTTGGAGGCAGCAACACCTTCGCCGGCATATCCGCCGGCATCGCCAACTCCGGAGGCCCGATCAAAGAAAACCGAGGGTCGCCAATCCCGCGGCAATGCCACCGCCCCACCCCAGCGGTGAGTGATGCGGGCGGCGCCAAGTTCCGGGAAAAGGTTGCGCAGGATCGTTTCAACCGCCTGATGGACCTGCGGTTGGCGGTCGTACTCCGGCCGCAGCTGGGAACGAAAGTGATAGCGGGCCCCCCGTCCCCCAAAGGCCAAACGGTCGTCGGCGGTCCGCTGCCCATAGATGATGAGATGGCGGGCGTCGTTGAACACTTCCCGCTCCGCAAAGCCCACGCGGTCCCAGAAGGCATCCGGCAACGGCTCGGTGGCGACCATCAGTGAGTACGCCGGAACAAAATCCCGCTCGTGTCCGACGAGATTGATGGTGAAGGCCTCGGTGGCGCGCAACACCACGTCAGCTTTGACCGATCCGCGCTCGCTTGTGACTTCGCCGGCCGAGATCTCGTCGACCCGAGTCTGTTCGTAAATCTGGACTCCGAGTCGCTCGGCGGCTTGCGCCAACCCCCGCACCAGACGAAGGGGATGGATGGCCGCGGCATGCGGGGTGTAGATCGCCCCGAGAGCATTGCGCACTCGTGCAGGTAGCTCGTCGCGCTCGAGCCAGCGAAAGTCGGCCTCGCCAAAGCCCCAGCCGCGGTCATGTTCCAGCCCGTCCTGCAAGCTTGTCAGCTGGGCCGGGTTGCTGGCAAAGGTGAGAATCCCGCCTTTGTGGAAATCGCATTCGATCCCCTCCTCGGCGACGACCCGTCCCACCTCATCGACCGTGGCAAACATCGCACGCCACAGCTCACGAACCGCCTGCCGGCCATGCCGATTCGCCATCCGGTCTCGATTGCCCGCGATCTCGCCCGCGCACCATCCCCCGTTGCGACCCGAGGCGCCAAAGCCCGCGATCTCAGCCTCGAGCACGACGACGCGGAGATCGGGCTCGAGCCTCTTCAGGTAGTAGGCGGTCCAGAGCCCGGTGTAGCCAGCGCCGACGATGACGACATCGGCCTCCGATGAGCCGGGCAGCGCCGAGCGCGGCACCAGTGCCTCCCCAGCCGTGTCATGCCAGAGGCTCAGGTTCTGATATGAATCCACGAGTTGCGATCGAGCTCAATCGCCTTCATCGAGATGCGATGGCAACGAGCCAGCCCGGGCCAGGGCTTCGACGAGAGCGTCGCTGAAAACATCGAGCGTCAACGCGACGTCCTCCATGCTGTGGGACGCGGAAAGAAACCACGGCTCGCGAGCGTCGATACACGGCATCACTCCACGCCGGATCATGCCGTCGATCGTGGCCGTGTAAAGACGGGCATTGTGGCCGGCAATGTCGCGGAACTCGATGGGCCGGCCCTCCCCCATGTAGACCGAGAACATCGATGGATGCCCGATCACGTCGCCCTCGACCCCGAACTCGACGAGCACCCGCGCCAAACCTTCCATCAAGGCCTTTCCCACCTTTTCGATCTTGGCGAACGCATCGGTCGTCCGGAGCTGTTCGATGGTCGCCGTGGCGGCCGCGCTGGCGATGCCATTGCCGCCAAACGTTCCCGCCTGTGCGATTCCTCCCAGCTTCCAACCGTCGACCATCTCCGCCGATAGCGCCACCGCGGCCACCGGGAACCCATTCCCCAGGGCCTTGGCATAAGTCGCAATGTCGGGCGTGACCCCAAAGGTCTCGACGGCGCCGCCGAGGGCGAATCTGAAACCGGTCTTGACCTCATCGAAGATCAGCACCGTGTTGTTGGTCGTGCACAGCTCGCGGAGCTTCTCGAGGAAGCCCGGCTCGGGCATGATTCCGAAGGCGTTGCCGGCGGCCGGCTCGACGATCACCGCCGCCGTTTGGTGGCCGTAATCGTCGAAGTAGTCGACCAGCGCATCGACATCGTTGAACGGCAGGGTCCGGATGTAGCTGCGGATCCCATCTGGGATCCCGCTCGAGACTTGGTATGGGATCGGCCGCAACCTCGAACCGAGGTGAGCGGGCGGCGCACTGGCGGTGGTGAAAAGGACGTAGTCGTAAGCACCGTGATAGGCACCTTCGAATTTGACGACTAAGTCGCGATTGGCCCAGCCGCGGGCCAGACGGAGGGCGTGCATCGTCGCCTCGGTCCCGGTGTTGGTAAAGCGCATCCGTTCGGCCCATTTGATGGCATCGAGGATCGCCTCGGCTGCTTCCACCTCGCGCCGCTGGGTCATCGCGAAGGTGGTGCCTTCGCGGGCCGCATTTATTACGGCCTCGGTGACGTAGGGGTCGGCGTGCCCGAGGATGATTGGCCCCCAAGCGCATTGATAGTCGATGTAGCGCTTGCCATCCATGTCCCAGATATAGGCGCCCTCGCCGCGATCGATAACGAGGGTGTCATCGTCACCGAGGTAGCGAAAACCGCTCGACACGCCGTTGACAAGGCTGTTGCTGGCGCGTTGGAACCATTCAGCGGTCAGCGGGCCCTGGGAACTCATCGGAGGAGAAATCTAACCCGTCGGCGCAGCCCACGGCGGGGTCCCCGACCCCGTCACTACGCTGACCGGGTGGCTACCCAACTCGAACTATTCATCGCTGGCGAGTGGACCGCGGGCACCGGGGAAGGCCATTACGAGCTCCGGTCGCCGGGGACCGGTCAGCATCTGGCCGACGTCCCCCGGGTCTCGCAAGCCGATGTCGATCGGGCAGTTGCCGCCGCCCAAGCCGCCTCCGAAGAGATGCGGCATTGGTCCGCATTCGAGCGAGCCGACCTCTGTCTGAAGGCCTATGAGCTGTGGGAGGAGCGGGTCGAGGAGATCGCCCGGATCTTGACCATGGAGCAAGGGAAACCCTTCCGCGCGGAGGCGATCGATGACATCGCCGAGTCGGGTGACTATCTCCAAATCGCCGCCGAGGATGTCAAGCGACTGAAAGGGGAGTTGATCCCAACCACCGAGCGCAACCGACGTATGTTCACGGTGCGCCGGCCGGTCGGGGTGTGGGCAGCTATCACCCCCTGGAACTTCCCAGTCATGATCCCGATGGAAACGGTGGGACCGGGGCTCGCCACCGGAAATGCGGTCATCGTCAAACCCCCGCTTCACACTTGCTGGGCCATGCTCGAAGCCGCCCGAGTCATCGAAGAAGCCGGCTTTCCGCGCGGGGCGCTCTCGGTGATACCTGGCGACGGAGACGTCGGCGAGTGGCTGGTGACTCACCCCGGCATCCAAGGAATCAGCTTCACCGGATCCTCGGAGACGGGCAAACGCATCGTCGCGTCGATGGGTTTGAAGCGTTCGATCATGGAGATGTCAGGCAACGGTCCGTTGATCGTCGCCGGCGACGCAGATGTGGAAGCCGCCGCGGTCGCCGCGGTCTACGGCGCCTACTACAACGCCGGCCAGGTGTGCACCGCCACCGAGCGAGTGATCGTGCTCGACGAACTCCACGACCAGTTCGTTGACGCGACGTTGAAAGCCGCCGAAGCCGTGAATCTCGGCGACCCCATGGATGACGCCACCAACATGGGGCCGCTGAACAACGAGCCCACCGCGGCGAAGATGGACCGGCATATTGAGGATGCCCGCCAGCGCGGAGCAGAAGTCCTCGTAGGCGGCGGCCGGGCGAGCGGTCACCCAACCGATCTCTATTACCAATTCACCGTCCTTGACCGAGTACCGGAGGAGTCACTGGTATCGAGGGAGGAGTCGTTTGGCCCGGTGGTGCCAATCCTCACCGCCAAGGACGATGACGACGCGATCGGAATCGCCAATCGAACCAATCTCGGTCTTCAGGCGGCCGTTTTCACCAACGACGTCACCAAGGCGTTTTGGTACGCCGATCGGATCCGCAGTGGCACCGTCATCGTCAACGACTCGACTGACTTCTGGGAGACGTTCCAACCGTTTGGTGGCGCCGCCGGCACCGATACCGGCTGGGGCCGCCAGCGCATCGAAGAGTTCACCGATCTCCAAACCGTGGTTTTCAACCTGCGCCAGGAGTAAGCCTTCGGTAGCGTGGCCGGATGCCCCACGATTTTGCCTCGGTCCCCTACGAGGATCGAGCGAAGGAAATCCCGTTTGCCTCGGCCGAGTACATCGCCTTTGCCTCACGCAACTCATTCCTCGGTGTGCCGGGAAAAACGCTCGATGATCTCGGCGACGGTCAGGTCGTAATTCTTGGAGCTCCCTTCGATTGGGGGGCGAGCTATCGACCGGGGGCCCGCTTTGGACCGCAAGCGATCCGCGACGCCGACTACGGAGTTATGGACGGCTACCGCCCCCATCTGCCAACCGGGATTGACCCGCTGCGGACCCTCGGGGTGGTTGACATTGGCGATGTCTATGTAGTGCCGGGCCAGGTGGAGCTCTCGCTCGAGCGGATCATCGCCACCGTCGAAAAGGTCACTGCTGCCGGCAAGATTCCCATCATCCTTGGTGGCGACCACACCGTGACTTTCGCCAACGCCACCGGGGTTACCAACGTTCTCGGTGCCGGAGAGATCGCCGTCGTGCATTTCGATGCGCATGCCGACACCGGCGTCAGCCAGAACGGGACGCTCTATGGGCACGGCACGCCGATGCGAAGGCTGATCGAGTCCGGCGCGGTGCCTGGCCCGCGTTTCGTCCAGATCGGACTCCGGGGCTACTGGCCCGAGCCCGCGGTGATGGCATGGATGAAAGAACAGGGCATGCGGAGCTACCTGATGAACGAGATTGAGGACCGAGGGCTCAGGACGGTGGTCGACGAAGCGGTCGAGTACTCGTTGGCCGGAGGGGCCAAGGGAGTGTTCATCTCGGTGGATATCGATGTCGTCGATCCGGGCTTCGCCCCGGGAACCGGTACCCCCGAACCCGGCGGCCTTACCTCGCGCCAATTGATGGACACCGTTCGGCGGCTGGCTCGCGAGCTCCCGGTGGTGGGGGCCGACGTAGTCGAGGTCGCCCCCGGCTACGACGGCCCCGGTGAGATCACGGCCTTTCTCGCCAACCGGATCGTCCTCGAGCTCCTCAATGGCTTGGCCGAAAAGGGCTCATCCGGGGGTTAAGCCTCGGTCGCTCCCACCGCGGCCGGCGTCGGCTTTGCTCTGCGGGTGCGGCGCCAGAGCCACCAACCCACGAGCGCAAACGGGCCAATCACGAGTACGAGCACGGGCAGGGTGTAGAGGACGAAACGGATTGCCACCGTCCCCAGCCCCTGCATCGCCTCGACCAGGTTACGAAGGGCCTCCTTGGCCACAGTCGCTGGTTCCCACACCGGATCGGACGGGACGATCGGAATTGCCGCCGGGGATGGAGCCACGGTGAGGTTGATCGTCGCCAATGCGACCAAATCGGAAAGCAACTGCTTGCGGCCTTCGAGCTGCTCGATCTCGCCGCGGGTGAAGCGAATCTGTTCGAAGACGGCCAGCAACTTGGCCGGATCGGCGTCGGGGTTGTCGCGCAACTCGGCCAGCAGAGCCAAAAGCTCTGTCTCCAACAAGTAGAGATTGCGGAGCTGAGCGTCGATATCGACGAACTGATCAGTGACGTCCTGGCTCTGGAGCGATTCGGATACCACTCGGTCTGCGACGTTCCTGATCTCCGCCAGGGTCGCGGAGAGAGTGTCAGCTGGCACCCGCACGGTGAAAACGATTGAGGGCTGCTCTCCCTCGGCCGCTTCCTCGATCGTGGACGAGGCAAGGAACCCGCCCGATGTCTCAACCATGAAAAGGATCTGATCGAACGCGGTGCGGGTGTCCGCCGCTTGTAGGGTCATCGACCCCTCGTAAATGACTTTCCGATCGATCACCGACGGGATCCCAAGCGAATTGCGACCCTCGCCGGAAGCAGCTGACGTCGTCGCCGTCGCCGCTGCGGTGGTATCAGTTTGGAGCTCGTCCGGCGCGGTGGTTGCCGCCGATTGCGAACCGCCGCAGGCAATGAGCATGATGCTCAGGGCCAGTACCAACAGCATTGTTCGTTTCATTTCCGCTTGGACGGAGTGGACCATCCACCAGTTCCCCGTTTCTCCCCCGGGGAGGTGTCGCTTTACCGGGAACCTGACCCGCCGCAAATCTCCCCGCGGGCGCGTAATTTGTCCTGTGGCGAACGCCCAGAACCAAATCTGTCCCGTAGCGAACGGTACTCGTTCACCACAGGACGAATTTCCCCAGAAGCGTTCCTGTGGCGACAAATAACGGCGAAGAAAAAGCTGCTCCGCCGTCGCTGCCAAATTCTGCAGGGGAGGAACGCCTAAAAGGTTATTCGGTACTAGCGCGCCGGAAGCCGTCTCGCTGGTGCCGAATTAGGTAAACGGCGTTCCCCACCTGCCGAATTAGAGGTCGGGCGCCTGGGCTCAGCCGAATCGGGAACCCGCCGCATAGCGGGTGATTCCAAATTTGTCAGCACATCGTGGCTCTGAGCAAATTTGGTACTACAGCCGCGGAAAACGCGGATGTAGTTCCAAATTACGTCGAGGGCACGGACGTGCTGACAAATTTCGATCGGCCCCAGGGCCTCCCGCGCCGGATGAGAAGCCCTTAGCTGGCGGCGGCGTCGGAACCGAAATCGGGGTTGTCCCACACAATCAACGCTGAATCGCCTCCGGTCATCTCGTCGTGGAGATAGCCCTTGAGCAGAGTCACGATGCGAAACCCGTTCTCGACTTGAAAGGTGAGTGTCGAGTCATAGAGCTCACCGTCTCGCACTTTTTCGAGATACTCGCCGGTAGTTAGCTCCTGGCGATGAGCGGCATACCCAGGCATATGGCCGCCGGCGATGATTCCCCGTTTGTTGTATCGCATGACCAGCTCTTTGCGGGCCTCGTAGAGCATCCGCCCGATTCCTCTCCGGCGATATTC
Organism: Acidimicrobiia bacterium; assembly: GCA_050997725.1. Lineage (GTDB taxonomy): Bacteria > Actinomycetota > Acidimicrobiia > Spongiisociales > ZC4RG35 > JACCTH01. The sequence continues at coordinate 85 of JBPCQV010000204.1, read as the reverse complement.
CGGGTGCGTGGCCATATCCGTTCCGTAATACCACTCGCCGTTGGGATCGTGATTCCCGCACTGGTGCTCGCCGGTAATGCCGGCA
>JBPCQV010000155.1:0-4450 GCA_050997725.1 Acidimicrobiia bacterium | reverse complement strand
GGAGTGGCCGCCGACGAAGGAGGCGGACGAGGGGGCCCCGTAGCAACGTTCCGCCAGGGGAGCGGGGGCTATTCGGCGACTTCGGCGATGATGGGGGCGCCGACGGATTCGCTGATCTTGGTATCTGCGAAGAAGCAGCGGGATGGGTGGCCGTGGCCGAAGCGGTCGATCAACTCCGGCACCTCCTGCGCGCAAATGTCCTGCACCTTCCAGCAGCGGGTTCGGAACGTGCAGCCCGAGGGCGGGTCGGCGGGGCTGGGGACGTCGCCTTCGAGGATGACTCGAGACGTCCCGGCCTGGTCGGGGTTGGGGACCGGAACCGCGGCGAGGAGCGCCTGCGTGTAGGGGTGGGTGGGCTTGTCGTAAATGTCTTCCTCGGTGCCGATCTCGACGATCCGCCCCAGGTACATGACGGCCACCCGGTCCGAAATATGACGAACGATCGACAGGTCGTGGGCGATGAACACATAGGCCAAGTTGAGCTCGTCTTGGAGTGACTCGAGGAGGTTGATGACCTGGGCCTGGACGGAGACGTCCAGGGCGGAGACCGGCTCGTCGCAGATGATGACTTTGGGGTTGAGCGCCAAGGCCCGCGCAACTCCGATGCGCTGGCGCTGACCACCGGAGAACTGGTGAGGAAACCGGTTGATATGGTCGGGGTTGAGCCCCACCAGGGCGAGCAAATCTTGGACTTGCTTACGCTGCTGGCCCTTCGGGCTTTCTCCCCGATGGATTTCCCAGGGCTCGGCGACGATGTCGCCCACAGTCATCCGGGGGTTGAGCGACGAGTAGGGGTCTTGAAAGATGACCTGGATCTCGCGACGGAGCGCGCGCAACTCCTTCTTGCTCATCGCGAAGATGTCGCGGCCTTCGAAATAGGCCTTGCCCTCGGTGGGCTCGTCGAGCCGGAGAATGGTCTTGGCTACGGTCGACTTGCCACAACCCGACTCGCCAACGAGACCCAGGGTCTCCCGTGGAAATAGCTCAAAATTCACGCCGTCGACAGCTTTGATGGTGCCGACCTGCTTCTTTAGGAGGATGCCCCGCATAATGGGGAAGTACTTGACCAGGCCCTCCACCCGGAGGAGCGGCTCTCCCGTTGGGCTACTTGGCACCGGCGGCCACCTCCTCGGCAAAGTGACACGCGGACTTGCGGCCGTTGCCGAGATCGCGCAACGGGGGACGCTCCTCTGAGCAAATGGCTTGGGCAAAAACGCAGCGAGGGTGGAATGGACATCCGCTTGGGAGGTGGAGCAGATCGGGTGGCGACCCGGGGATCGGAATCAGCTTGGTGCCCTTCTGTTCGGGCGTGGCAATCGAGTTCATCAAGCCCAGGGTGTAAGGGTGAAAGGACGTCTTGAAGATCTCCTTCGTGGTCCCTTGTTCGACGATTCGCCCGGCATACATCACCGCGGCGCGGTTCGTCACTTCGGCCACAACCGCCAGGTCGTGCGTGATCAGGATCATGCCCATCCCGGTTTCGGCTTGTAGATCAGCCAGCAGTTTCATGATCTGGGCCTGCACGGTGACATCGAGGGCAGTGGTCGGCTCGTCGGCGATAAGGACCTCGGGATCGAGCGCAAGAGCCATGGCGATCATCGCTCGTTGCCTCATCCCTCCGGAGAACTCGTGGGGGTAGGAGTCGACCCGGTCCTTGGCGGCGGGGATACGCACGCGATCCAAAAGCTCAATCGCTTTTTTCCGCGCCTCAGCCTTGGAAGTTCCGCGGTGCTGGCGGTACATCTCGGCGATCTGCCAGCCGACCTTAAAGAGCGGGTTCAAAGCGGTCAACGCATCTTGGAAGATCATCGCCATCTTCTCGCCCCGAAAAGCTCGCCGCTCGTCCTCCGGCAGCGCCAACAGGTCGACTCCCCGAAATCGCGCCGCTCCTTTGGTGATGTAGCCGGGCGGACTGTCGATGATCCCCATCACGGCCTGAGCGCTGACAGTCTTGCCCGATCCCGACTCGCCGACGATTGCCATCGTCTCGCCCTCGCCGAGCGTGTAGCTCACCCCGTCGTTGGCCTTAACCACTCCTGCTCGGGTGCGGAACTCGACGTGGAGGTCTTCGACTTCGAGCAACGGGGCGTGGGGATCGAACTCCAGCTCCTCGATGCTGCTCTTGGGTTTCTCGCGGGCCTCAGTCGCCACCTAGTTCATCGGCCCTTCGGGTCCAAGGCGTCACGAAGAGCGTCTCCCATGAGGATGAAACCGAAAACGGCGAGGCTCAGGAGAAGACCGGGGAACAAAAGCAGGTGGGGTGCTTGGAGGATGCGGGTCTGAGCGCCCGAGATCATGAGGCCCCAGGAGATGGCGGGAAGCTGCAAGCCCACCCCGAGGAAGGAAAGGGCGGCTTCGGCCGAGATGATCACCCCGATCGAGATGGCGGCATAGATGATCACCGGGGTGATGGCGTTGGGAAGGATGTGTTTGAAGAGGATTCGGAAGTCGCTGGCACCCAAGGCCCGCGCGGCTTCGACGTAGTCCATCTCCTTAACCGCCAGCACCGAAGCCCGGTAGAGGCGAAGCATCGTCGGCCACCCGAGTATCACCAGAACGAACGACACCTGGAAGAAGCCCCGCTCGCCGAGGAGGCTAAGGACGACGATTCCTCCGAGGATGGTGGGGATGGCGAACCAGATGTCGGTGAGGCGGGCGATCACCGAGTCGAGCCACCCTCCGTAATAACCCGAGATGCTGCCGAGGACCACCGCCAGGATGGCGGCGAAGCCGATGACTGTGACTCCGATTGCTATAGAGATCCGAGCCCCGTAGATCGACCGGGCGTAGTAGTCACAGCCTTGGAGGTCGAACCCGAACCAGTGCTCGGAGCTCGGCCGGTCGAGCGAGTTGCTCAGACTGCAAGCGCGGGGGTCGGCCGATGTGAAGAGTTGGGGGACGATCGCCATCACTATGAACAAGACGACGAGGCCGAGAGATACCAGAAAGACCGGGCTGGTGCGAAGCTCTTTCCAGGCATCGGACCAGAGGCTGGTGGTAGCTCCGGGGGGAGGGCCGCCCTCGGTGGGCTTTTTTACTTCCTCCTCGACCTCTTCGGTGACAGGGGCGCTAACGGTCTCGGTCTCAACCGCCGTCTCAGCCTGGCGGAAATCACTCATAGCGGATCCGGGGGTCCAAAACGGCATAAAGCACGTCGACGAGCAGGTTCGCCAGCAAGAAGATCAAAACGAGGAAGGTGACAATTCCCACTACGACGGTTCCCTCCTGTTGGACGACGGCCCGAAAGACTGCATTACCAAGCCCGGGAAGGTTGAAAATGCCTTCGGTGATGATCGCACCACCCATCAGGCCCCCGAGGTCGACGCCCAAAAACGTAATAACTGGGATCATCGAATTGCGAAGAGCGTGCACGCCGACCACTCGGCTTCTTTTTAGACCCTTGGCCGTGGCCGTGCGGATGTAATCGGCCCGCATGTTCTCGGCGAGGCTGGTCCGGGTCAGGCGGGCGATATAGGCCAGGGATGTTGAGCCGAGGACGATCGCCGGCAAGATATAGCTCTTGAACCCGTCGCCGAGCCCCGAAACCGGGAGCCAGCCCCACCTCACCCCGATCAATAGCTGAGCCATAAATCCGAGCACGAAGATCGGGATCGAAATCACGATCAAAGTGGAGATCCGCACCAGGTTGTCCATGAATCCGCCCTTGCGCAGCCCGGCCATGATCCCGGCCACAATGCCAATCACCACCTCAAAAGCAAACGCGTACATGGCGAGCTTGAACGTGACCGGGATACGTTCCGCCATGATGTCGGTGACCTCGCGGCCCCGGAAGTCCTCGCCGAAGTCACCCTGGACCACGCCCGCGACATACAGGTAGTACTGCTCCCAGAAGGGCTTGTCGAGGTTGTAGCGCGCCTCCAATGCCTGCTGCACCGAGGCCGGCATCGGCCTGTCTCCGGAGAGGGCGCGGATCGGGTCGCCGGGGATCAGGAAGACCAGAGCAAAGATAAGGAACGTGGCACCAAGGAAAACCGGCAAAAATTGGAGGACTCTCCGAATCAGATATCGTCCCATCAGGCCAGCCTTCTCTTAGCCAACTTGTTGGTGCCAAATTCCTTTTGTTGTAAGTCAGGGTGGGGAAGCGGTTATCCCGGTTCCCCACCCTGCTGTTTGATCAACCGGTCGTGAGATCGGTGTAAACGATGTTCCCGAACTGGTCGACGGAGACGTTCGAGACCGTGTCGTTCCAGGCGTAGTCATACTGCCCGTAGTAGACAGGGATCAGCGCCACGTCATCACAGGCGATCGCGGCAGCTTCCTGCCACACCGGCAACGACTCGTTGACGTCGAAGATGGCCAAGGCCTCGTCGACCTTGGCATCGAAGTCCGGATTGGAATAGTCGCCGTAGTTGGACCCACCCGAAGCCGCGTCGAAGCGGCTGTCGAGGATGATCTGCAGACAGTTCTGCGGATGCGGGTAGTCCATGCC
>JBPCQV010000147.1:0-7515 GCA_050997725.1 Acidimicrobiia bacterium | reverse complement strand
GGAAGCGACCACCGAAACGGCCGCGGCCACCATCGAGGAGACGACCGCCGACGAGGTCCTCGCCGGCAAGATTTTCATCAGCCCGCGGAACACCAGCCACGCCACGACTGCGGTGACCAACGCCATGTTGAGGACATTGAGACCCAGGGCGCTGACCCCGCCGTCGGCAAACAGGAGAGCTTGTATCACCACCACGACGGTCACCACCAGTGCGCCAAGCGTCGGGCCGAGCAGGATGGCGGCGAGCGCACCGCCGAGCAGATGGCCCGACGTTCCTGCCGCGACCGGAAAGTTGAGCATCTGCACGGCAAAGACGTACGCCGCGGTCAACCCCGCCAGAGGCACCTGGCGCTCGGCGAGCTCATTTCCGCTGTTGCGGAGCGAGGTTGCCACCCCGCCGGCGGCCACCACGGCTGCGCCAGCCGAAGTCGCAAGGTTGATGTAGCCATCGGGCATGTGCATAGGAGTCCGCCTCCAGAGATTCGGCTTATTGCAAGTCGCTTGCAATGATAGCCGCACACTCCTCGCATTGCCCGATGAGGGCGTAATGGACGGAACTAGCCACAAACCCGTTTTTTGCGGCGAGAAGCCCGATGGCAGCATCGAAGGCGCCCGTGTCGACGTCGATCGTCCTTCCACAGCTCTCACAAACCAGGTGATGGTGGGAGGAGTCGTCGCTCAGATGGAGGACCGCCGGACCGTGGCCGAGATGGACATGTTCAAGCAGCCCCTCCGCCTCTAAGGCATCGATCGTCCGGTAGATGGTGGACGGCGCCACCCTGCCCCTGAGCTTTTGATTGACCTTGGCGAGAAGGTCGTTAGCGGTGAGATGGTTGTGATGATCGGTGGCCAATACCTCGCAGATCGCCTGCCGGGAGACGGTGATCCTCAGTCCTGAGCGCCGGAGTGCCTCAACCATGTCGGAGGCGTTGACATCCACAGGTTCAGGTTAAGGCGAGGTCGCGGCTTCTCGACGTGGTTCGTTCCAGGACGTCCTCGGATGCTCCGCTGTCGATCGAATGTCGGGCTAGCTCGACGCCTTCGGCAAAGCCGGGGGCGAGTCCCGCCGCCACCAACGCCGGGGCGGCGTTGATCAGGACCGCATCGCGACGAGGGCCGGATTCCCCGGCAAGCACGGATCGCAAGATGCGGGCATTCTCGGAGGCGTCGCCGCCGGCGAGGGCGGAAAGCTCGATCCGCTTCACGCCGAAGTCCTCGGGAGTGAACTCAGCGTGGGTGATCTCCCCGTCCTGTAGGCGATAGATGAAAGTGGGTCCGGTGGGGACGATCTCGTCGACGCCGCCGTCGCCGCTGAAGACGAAGGAATGAACCGATCCCAGCTCTCGCAGAACCCCGATCATCCGCTCGGCCATCTGCGGGTCGGAAACCCCGATCGCCTGTCGCAGCGCGCCGGCGGGGTTTGCCAGGGGGCCGAGGAAGTTGAAGATCGTCCGGATGCCGAGCTCGCGCCGCACCGGGCCGGCGTGCCGGAAGGCGGGGTGATAGAGCGGGGCAAAGAAGAAGGCGAAATTCGTTTCCTCCAGCAATGCAAGGTTCGCTGCAACTGGCAAGTCGATGGTTAGTCCCAGCTCTTCGAGGACGTCGGCCGATCCGCATTTTGAGGAAATCGAGCGGTTTCCGTGCTTGGCAACCCTGGCCCCGGCCCCGGCCACGACGAGAGCGGCCGCCGTCGAGATGTTGAAGGTGCCGACCCGATCGCCGCCGGTGCCGACGACGTCGACCAGGCCAGTGGGGTCAACCTGCACCGGCACGGCCGCCTCCCGGATCGCCTCCACCATCCCGGTCATCTCCTCGGTGGTCTCCCCCTTCATCCGCCAGGCAACGATGAGCGCGGCGACTTGAGCGGGGGTGGCACTCCCCGCCATCACCTCCGCCATCGCCGCCCGAGCGGCGGCCCGGTCGAGATCGACTTTGGAAGTCAGTTGGGAAAGGGTCGACGGCCAGTCCATCGGCGGGCGAGTGTATCCCTGGGCCCGAATGCCTTCCCGGTACAATTCCGGCCTCGCATGCTCTACTTTGCCTACAGCGGAATGATGGACCCGGAGCTGCTGGAAACCGTTGCCCCCCAGGCCAACTTCCAGTTCATCGCTCATCTGCCCGAAACCAGGTTGGCCTTTCCGACCACAGACGGCAGTCCCTCGATCCAGGCCGCCCCCGGCAACACTGTCTGGGGGGCGGTTTTCGAGGTTTCGAACACCGAGCTCAAATCGATCGCCGCCCACGAGGCCTCGTTTGGCCAGAAGCCGTTGAAGGACATCAAGGCAGTCGACCGCTCGGGCAACAAGTACCCGGTGGCGGCGTTCGCCTACCCGGCCAACAGCGAGCGCAACCGCCCTTCAGTGGACCACATGCGCCAGGTAGTTTCCGGTGCCCGCCACTGGCACCTCCCCACCGGCTGGGTCGCCGGCCTCGAAGACCTCTCCGAAGACGACCTTTAAGCGAACCCTGGGTTCGCAGCCGCGCTAGGCGCGGATACCAGCCCACAGAATCAGCGCCCGGTTCACAGAGCAACGGTCAGATCGCTCCATAACTCCGGGGTGGGTCGACCAGCAAGCAGTGCCGCGATTCCGTCAACGATCGCGGCGAACTGGCTGTGACTAAGGCTCCATATCAGGATGCAGCCTGAGTGGTGCTTGTCGGCTTCGGCCCACTGGCGTAAGAGCGGTGCAAAATCTCGCCCGTTGCGCGTGACAAGGATTCGTTCCTGCTCGGCGGCTAGAGCCAGCGCCTCGGGATCGTCAAGTGCCCCTAAATGTTGATCGCTCGCCAGCGCCAGCACGTCGTGCCCAAGCGTCTCCAATGAGGTGCCTACTCGCTTGGGCGAAAGGTGAGCATCCAAGAGGAGCCGCAATCTCTAGCTGCCCATCACCTCGACAAACGGATAAAGGGCTCGCAAGTCTGCCACCGACCTGCGGTTCTCCGCCACTGCACTGTCGATTTCAATCGGGAACGTATCGCGATAGGTAGTTGCGAGCCGAACCTGAGCAAGGGTGAGCTCGGACGCGCCAAGCAATTTCTCGATGGAGCCGTGGTCCTCAAGCATTTCGACTATCTCCGAGACGTCGAGTCCCCCTCCTATCACCCAGGCGCGTCGGCGAGCATCGTCGCCGCGAAAAGCAATGCCGGGGAACAAGCGGGCGCGGGCGGCTTCTTCGGTCAGTGCTTCGACGACTGCGCTCTTTGATCGCTTCGTCCGCTTGGCCTCCGCCAGCACCAACTTCTCAGTTTCCGAGCTCAAACGGACGCTGAAAGGTTGTCCTTTTGCCATGACTCCCACTACAAAAACTACAGTGTAGGCGGCATACCGACGACGCGACGATCAAAGGCTTGAGCAAAGCCTGCGATGGCGCTCACGACGAGGTCCAAATGAGATAAATGAGGCGAGTGGCGCGCCTCGGCCACTATGACGCGCTCCACCGGTCCGGCGACACCAGCTTCGATTGCGTCGAGCTGAGCCGACGTGCCGTAGTCGTCCTCTTCACCTTGGACAACGAGGAGCGGACACGAAATTGCCGGTAGGAACTTTTCGATATTCCAATCACGAAACTCAGGGCTCAGCCAAATGTCGTTCCAGCCCCAGAACGTGGCCGCGGGGTCTCGGTGATACTTGGCCACCTTCTCCGCGAGGTCGGTCGCGAGAAAGTCGCCTCGGATGGTTTCGATCGCAGCCACCGAGCAGTCTTCGACGAAGACGTGCGGGGCCACCAGCACGAGACCCTCCACTGCGTATCCGCTCCCGGCATAAATCATGCCGATCGAGGCGCCATCCGAGTGCCCGATTAGCAGCGGCAGAGATCCGACCAAGCGATCGATGAGTGCCGGCAGGACTTCCAACGCTTCGACGTGCATGTATTCCGGCCGGCGCGGCTCGGATAGCGGATCGGACCAGCCGTTCCCGTACCGGGAATAGACGAGTCCAGCCCTTCCGGTGGCCGCAACGACCGCGGCCGGAAAATCTCGCCAGAGCTCGATACTGCCCAGGCCTTCGTGCAGGAAAACGATCGGGACGCCTTCCGTGTTTTCGCCGATCCATTGGTATTCGATCCGGTGACCGCCGACCGCCGCATATTGGCGAGTGAGGTCGTGGGACGAACGAGCGGCCATGCCGGTCGAAGACTACGGTGCGACCAGCAAGCCCCAGATGCAGACCATCGCGAACGTCAGCACCCTCGTCGATTCCAACCTTGAAGCAGGCCGGGGTAACGCTACTGCCATCATCACCGCCGACGATCAGCGAGTCACCTTCGCCCAACTTCATTCGTTGGTCTGCGGGGTTGCTTCGGGTCTGAGCGACCTCGGAATACGTCGGGAGGAGCGCGTTTTGCTTGTCCTTGACGACACGCCCGCGTTTCCGGCCTCGTTCCTCGGGGCGCTGCGAATCGGCGCCGTCCCCATCCCGGTCAATTTCCTCGCCCGCCCCGAGGACTTTGGCTACTTCCTCGACGATTCCTACGCAGTGGCTGTCATCGTCGACACCGCCTTTCTCGACAAGGTCCTTCCTCAGTTGGCCAGCCGGGCCAATGTGCAAGTGATAGTTGCCAACGGGGCCTCTTCGGAGGCTGGGGCATCGCTCGATCAGTGGCTGAGCGCAAGCTCGCGCGAGGTGTCGCCGGTATCGACCCATCCTGACGACCCGGCCTTTTGGCTGTACAGCTCGGGGTCGACCGGCTCTCCCAAAGGAGTCGTCCACCGTCACGCCGCTGTCGCGCCAACATTCGAGCACTATGCCCGGCCGATCCTCGAGATCAAGCCGGGCGACGTGATGTTCTCGAGCACGAAGATGTACCACGCCTACGGGCTGGGAAACAACCTGACCTTTCCGCTTTCGGCCGGTGCTACTTCTGTGTATCTCACCGGTCGGCCCACTCCTGACCGGCTCTTTGAACGGGTCAACACCCATCACCCTGACATCTACTTCTCGGTGCCCGCCCTCTACAACGCGATCCTTGCCAGCCCCCAGTGCAACGAGACCGATTGGTCGTCAGTCAGGTTGGCTGTATCCGCCGCCGAGCCGCTTCCCCCCGAGATCTGGCATCGTTTCTATGACCGCACCGGCATCGAAATCCTCGACGGTCTCGGCTCGACGGAGATGCTCCATATCTTTTGCTCGAATCGGCCCGGCAAGGTTCGACCGGGAACGTCGGGCGCACCCAACGATGGGTACCAGGTCGAGCTGAGGGACGAGCAGCACACGGTGGTCGCTCCAGGCGAAGCTGGCGAAATGTGGGTGCGAGGCCCGAGTGCGCTCTCCGGCTACTGGCATCAAAGGGAACGGACTGAGGCGAAGCTCGTTGGCGGATGGTTCGCCTCGGGCGACCGTTATCACCAAGACCAGGACGGGTACTACGTGTGCGAGGGTCGAGTGGACGACATGATGAAGATCGGGGGGCTGTGGGTCAGTCCGATCGAGATCGAGAACCGGCTGATGGCGCACGAGGCAATCCGGGAAGCCGCGGTGGTCACCGTAGAAATCGACCACTTCTCGCGAATCAAGGCATCGGTGATTCTCAATGACCCAAATCAGGTCGAGGATGGCCTAGTGGCAGCGCTTCAGGATTGGTGTCGGTTGACGTTGCCGCATTATCAGTACCCGCATGTGGTCGAGTTCGTCACCGATTTCCCGAGAACGCCCACCGGCAAGATCCAACGTTTCATGCTTCGGGCGCCGAGCTGAGGAGTCTGGTCAACGCCCCCTGGCAATCATCGCGCCATTGGCGATGGTTGCGTCGCCAACCGCTGGTCTGCAGCCATTGCAGAAACGTCCCTTCGATGAGCGCTCTCATGTTGCGGGCGGCAATGTCGACATCCGCGACGGCAAAGATCCCGCGGGCCTTGCCCGTCTCGATCACTTCGGCGTAAAGCCCATTGATCTTCTGATGGAGCATCGACGACAGGGTCGAGAACGAAGGCACCCGCGCCAGGTGTTCGACCAGATCCAGATAGAACAGGTAGAAGTCGCGGTTGGCGTCAGGACTTACAAAGACCGCCTCGATCAACGCTCCTAGCGCCTGTTGCGAGTCGGCGGCCGAGGCGATTCTTTTGTGGATTCGCTCGGCGGTTCGCTCGAGCGCCCATTGCATCGACTCCAGCAGAAGGTTGTCCTTGCTGCCGAAGTGGTAGAGCAGCAAACCCTTGGAAACCCCGGCCTCATCGGCGATGTCCTGCAGCGAGAGCCGATGGCTGCCTCGACGGGCCATGACTCGGTACGCCGATCGAATGATCTCGATCTCGCGGGCACCCCGGCCATGGACAGCGTCAGTAACCACGACGCCCGGTTACCAGTTTCCTCGGGTTCCTCGAAAATGAGTCACTGCTAGTCAATACTACTCCTGACTGACCGTCCGGTCAGTCAGAAGCACTGAAGAGCTCAGCGGAGCGCAAAGCCGCTGCGAGTCCGGAGTCCGTCGTGATGATCGCGCCATTCAGCTGGTTCGCCAGTTCAACGTACAAGGCGTCGACCAAACGGAGGTGCTGGCGCCGCCCCCACGCACCGATGACCAGCGGGCCGAGGAGGTGACGTTCGATCGGGCTGGCGATCAATTGGGTGAGTCTCGTAGCTACTTGGCGAACGGTGAGATGTCCGGCACGATTCAAACGGCCCAAGGCTGAAAGGACCTCGGCGTCGAAGTGAGCAGGGACGTGCAGATCGTTTCCGCGAAGCCGTTGCGCGATCTGAGCTGCCACGGGGGAACCGACCAAGACGTGGACCATTGCCGATGCGTCGAGAACCAGCGGCTCAGCCATCGCCCTCGAGTTCGTCCTTGGCGGCCGCTATTGCCTCATTCAGGGCGGTTCGACCGACACCTAGCGGCGTCAACGCAATCACCTCGTCGAGCCATTCATTGAGCTCGGTCGCCGTTAATGTTCGACGCAACGCTTGTTGCGTCAGTGCTGACACGTTCAAGCCGGCCACTTTGGCCTCCTCGGCGAGGTCATCGGGCAAATACACATTGATTCGAGCCATGCGCATATCATACACATACCAGCGCAGAATCGGCAGAGCGAAGGCCTCAGAGAAGGTCAGATCGGCTGCAAGAACTCGAGGCGGTTGCCAAAGGGGTCGTAGGCATAGAAGCGCTGGAACCCAGGAAGCGGCTCATCGTCGACAACCTTCACTCCGGCGTTGCCAAGTCGCGTCCTCATCATCCAGAGGTCATCAACCAGCAAGGCGGGGTGCGCTTTTCGAGCCGGTTGAAAATCGGCCTCCACTCCAAGATGGAGGCGAACGCTTTCGGATTCAAACCAGCACCCGCCTCGAACCGCGATATGGGATGGTTTAGGAACCTGAGGAATGCCGAGAGTGCCCGCATAAAACTTAACCGCCTTGACCTCTCCCCCTTCCGGCATGGCAAGTTGAATGTGATGGAGCCCGATGACACTTGGCCCCATAGAAGTCGGGATCACCTAGGTACTGTCGAATCGCGTGTGAACCAAATTGCCTTGAGGGTTGCTGATGAAGGTGAGCAGTGCCCGATGATCGCCGCGCCGACGGAC
>JBPCQV010000044.1:0-22839 GCA_050997725.1 Acidimicrobiia bacterium | reverse complement strand
GCTGAAGGCTCAAAGGATTGCGGCCGCTTCGGCTGTGCGTGAGGAGCGTGAGTCGGTGCGGGCTCGGGATCGAGAGCTGGCAAGGGAGGCTCGGACCGCGAAGCTCGCAACGGCGGTGGCGGCGCGTGAGGCTCAAGCCGCGGCGCGCGCTCGAGACCTGGATGCCGCGCGTGAGGCGAAAGCGGCTGCCAAAGAACGGGAGTTGGAAGCCGCCCGTGAGGCCGAGGCCAAACGATCCGAAGAGGCCGCACGGGCTCGGGAGCTCGCAGCCGTGCAGAAGGCAGAGGCCGAGGCCAAGGCGCGTGAGATTGAGGCCGAGCGGAAAGCCAGGGAGGAAGAAAGGGCTTTGGAAGCGGCGGCCGCAGCGGCGGCGCGGGAGGAGCAGGCCCAGGAAGAGGCTGTTGCTCGAGAGGCGCAAGCCAGGGCTGACGCCGAGAGAGTGGCTGCGGCGCGTGAGGCCAAGGAAAAGGCTGACGCGGAAAGAGCGGCGGCTGAGGCGGCGGCCCGGGAGGCGAAGGAGAAGGAAGAAGCCGCGGCCCGCGAAGCAAAGGCGAGGGAGGACGCGGAAAGAGCGGCGGCGGCGCGGGAGGCGAAGGCGAAGGCTGACGCGGAACGGGCGGCAACGGAAGTGGCGGCGCGGGAGGCGAAGGCGAAGGCTGACGCGGAACGGGCGGCGGCTGAGGCGGCGGCGCGGGAAGCGAAGGCGGCGCTGGACGCCCAGAAGGCGGCCGAGGCTCGGAAGGCTAAAGCAGCGGCTGAAGCTCAAAAGGCTGCGGCTGCGATAGCTGCTCGGGAAGCCAAGGAGGCGGCAGCTGCCCAGAAGGCGGCGGCTGCGGCTGCAGCAAGGGACGCAAAAGCGGCCGCAAAATCTCAGAGAACAGCGGCAGAAACAGCCGCGCGGGCGGCGAAAGCCGCTGCAGAGGCTCAGAACGCGGCTGCCGCTAGGGAGGCCAAAGCGGCATCCAAGGCCAGGACGGTGGCCGATTCAGGCTCCAACGGCAAGGCGTCCGTACCCACACCAAAGGCATTGGCATCACCCAAAGCAGCACCAAGTTTTCGCCGAAGGGCTTCGCGGTTGGGCTTCGAGGCCATCGAGTATCGAATCGGTGGTGACTCCTCGAGCTCAGGCGTCTCTACCGAAAGCATCGCCAAATACACAACCCTCGAGCCGGCGATCGAAGCAGCCCGTTATGCCAGGGCCAATTTCGGCGACAACGCATCCGGCTCCGATGCTTGGTGGGTGGTCTGGGATTTGGACACCAAGCGGGCGGCCTGGATCGCCGAACACGGCACTCCGGGGGAAAGCGTTATCGACCTGCGGTCAGGTCGCAAGGTCCCATCCCGAACCGCGGAGTGACTTCGGTCGATTCTCTGGGCTGGTATCCGCATCCAACACGGCTCCGAACCCAGGGTTCGCGTATAGGCAGTCGTCGTCAACTTGATGGACCATTCGGCCGATATCAACGACACGCGATGCTGCCAACTCGATGTGGTGGGAGCGAACATGACCCGCGCATATGTGGTCGAGGCGGCCCGCGTCACGTGTCTTTGGCCGAGGTGGGTGAGGATGCTCGACCTGTGCCACCTTTGGGCAGGGTCGTTGATTCCAACGAGGAGGCCCTAGTTCGGGCAGTTGTGGCAGGGGCCGACACGGAGCTGCCGCGATCAGACTGGGGCGATTGGAACGTCGGGTCTGGGCGGGCTCTCGACGATGGTTTCGCCGTCATCGTCTATTCCGGCTCGGGTCAAGGCCCCCTAGTCGACGTTTCTAAGATCCGCGGTCCCCTGATCCTTTTGATCAACCAGGTCTGGCTCTCCTCGAAGATGAAAGTGATGACCCAGGAGCTTGAGCGCCTTCGCGAGGATCGGGCCGTCGTTTCGGCGACCCTGCGGCACGACCTCCGTCATCCGATCCAGGCGATCACCGCCGCCTCGGACATGTTGGCCAGCGGAGAGTTCGCCTTGGCAGACGAGGAGCGTGAAGAGTTCCTGGAGATGATCAACTCCGAAGCACATCGCCTCTGCCGGATGATCGAAGAGGCTTTTGTCGAAGCCGTTTCCTCGGATCACGTCCCACCCAAGCTCTGTTCTGTCGACTCGGCCGAGCTGATCGGAGAGGTAGCTGAATCCGTACGGCGGGGGTGGGGAGGCAAAATCGAAACCTGCGTCGACCCGCAGACGATTCGGACCGACTCCGACCTGCTGCGGCGGGCGATGCTCAACCTCGTCCACAACGCCCAGAAGTACGCCCCCGACGGCACCAGTGTTCAGATTCGCGGCACCCAGCGGGGAGCCTGTTACGCGATCAGTGTGGTTGATGGAGGGGAGGGGGTTGATCCCGCCGTCGTTCCCTACTTGTTCACTCCCTTTACAAACTACTCCCGCCGCCTCGACAGCACCGGGCTCGGGCTCGTCTCCGTGTCTCGAGCTATGGCCCGTCTGGGAGGCCGGGTGACCTACTCCCGAGTCTCCGATACGACGGTCTTTGAGCTGATCGTGCCGGCGGAATAGCCATGTCAGCTCAGGCGGCCACCGTCCTCGAAGAATTGGCCTCTCGCATCGGAGCCGCCGACGTCTTCGTTCTCGTTCCCATCGACGATGGGAGGCTGTTCAATGTTGATGGAGTCGGACGTGGCGCCGGTTGGGCAGGCAACGTGACTTTGCAGCCCGCCGACGAGCCAGTGCTCGCTCGGGCTGCGGCCGAGCGGATGGTCGTGTTTGAGAGCAGTCATCCCCGACGTGTCTTCGGGCCCTATTGGGCCCGCAAGGCCGTGGCCGTGGCCGCTCAAGACACAGTGGTGGTGTTTGGGGGAGACCACCTCGAAGTGGCTTCCGCGGAAATCATGGATACAGCGGTTTCGATTAGAGATGCGGCATTGGACTCCGTTCGCCCCACGAAGCTCGAAGCCGATTAGGTCGAGATCGACCAAGCTCGTCGCACTGTCGCGGAGGCGGTGGGCCTCGAGATGAGTGAACGAGCGGTGCATTTGGCCGCCGCCGCTGCCACCGCATTGGGATGCGAGTACGCCGCTGTGTATTTGCGGGAAGAGTCGCCGACTCCTTTCATCGCCGATCGGGGATGGCGGCCAACGGCCTCATCCGAAGAAGTCACGGCGGCCATCCTTCCTTTGTGGCAGGCGTCTCGACAGGGGCCAGTCGTTGAGCAGGATGTTTCCCAGAGTGCACGCGTCCATCGTCCGCTCGGCTGGGACGATGGAGTGGTTTCCGCGGCCGCGGCTCCCCTGGGATCGGACGGCGCGGCGGGGGTGTTGGTGGTCGTCCATACCGGTATCAGTCCCCGAGGCTTTACCGACCTGTGCACACGTGTGCTCGAGGCTATTGGTGAGGCGGGTACCGAGCTGCTCGCGATCTAGACGTTGACCAAATCCGGGAGGCTGGGCTGGGTGGCGGGAAGCGTGAACTCAAAGCAGGCGCCTCCCAGCAACTCCGAAGGTCGATAGCGAATCTCGCCGCCGTGGGCAATGACGAGATCGCGACCAACCGAAAGCCCGATCCCCGAGCCGCCGACCGCCGAATCGAACTTGTGGGCCCCGCGCTCGAAACGCTCAAAGATTGTGTGTTGGTACTTGTTCGGCACCCCATCGCCGTCGTCGTGGACCGCGAAGACATTGGCGCCGTTGTCGATCCGAGTCACAACCGTGATCTTTGATCGGCCATAGCGGACCGCGTTGGTGATGAGGTTGACCAGGACCTGGCGGATCCGGTCGGCGTCGGCAAAAACCCGCGCTTCCCCGTCGAGCTCGGTGGCGACTTTCCGGCCGCCCGCCGCGGCGGCGACGGCTTCCCGTACGAGCTCGGCTGCTCCATAGTCGCCTCGGTGGAGCTTGACGTTCTGCAGTCGGTCGCGGGCGACGTCGATCAGATCGGTGACGATTCGGCCGAGGTGGGTTGCTTGGGTGCCAATTGTCTCGACCATCTCCCGGCGCTCGGCCGGACTCAATGTGTCTCCGATTTCCAGCAAGATCTGGGAATAGCCTTGAATGCCGGTGAGTGGCGTCCGCAGCTCATGAGAAACGGAAGCCACCAGGTCATCGCGCTGCCGCTCGAGCAGCTCGCGCCGTTCTCGCAGGGCAATTCCCTGCCGGCCGATGACCAAGCCGGCGACGCCGGTTGTTGCCAGGTTCAGGATGAGACTGCTGCCGGTGCTGGTCAGCAGTCTCGTCAGAAAGAGGGCCGCCACCGCGGTGTAGGGAGCGATCAGCTGCCATCCTCGCACTGCTCGATATGTGTGCTCGGAGGGTTTGGTCGGCTTCGTGACGAGCCAGGCCGTGAACGAGAATGCCCCATATGAGAAGAGCCAAAGGGCGTCGAGCCATCCCCAGTCCATGTAAGTTTCTGCGGCTACCTGCAAAGAGAAAATCACATCCGCGGCAGTTGTCAATGCCACCGCGGCGGCGAGGAACACGATTCTCAAGTCGAGGCGCTGCTCGGTTCGCCTCATTGCCAGGACCATCAATGCGGTTGCGAGGAGGACGTCTCCAAATGGATAGAGAAGGTTGAGAAGGGTCTCGAACGGGTTGGATCCGACGCTGACGACCTGATGTAGGTAGGCGACCCACATGACAACCCCGAGCGACACGGTTCCGGCGACGGCGTCGATCGCTAGCCGCATACGTTCGAAGTGTCCGGGGCGGAGATGGGGAAGCAAGATGATCCCGGCGAACATGAGCGGGTAGCCGGCGACGTAGAAGAAGTCGGCTGGCCCCGGGTAGAGGATCTCCCCCGCAGCAGCTTGTGCAATCCAGACGATTTCACCGATTCCCCAACACAAGACTCCGGCGCCGACCAAGGACCAGGCGATCCGCGAGCGGCCGCGATTCGACAATGCCGCCGCGACGAGGACAACGCCAGCGGTGACCGATAACCCGGCATACGACACGCTGGTGAAGCTCGTCTCTGTGAGTGGTCCCGCCACTGCCAGGATCACCGCAAACACCACTGCCGCCACGGCCGTGACCAGGGCGACGACCCTCGTCGTACCCAAGGCCATGGCGGAGGTCCGCAATGTTCGAATCCCCTTACTCACAACGAAGTTTTCGGCGGAAACCGGCGCGAAGTAAAGGCTTGGGGGCTAGTCGGGGAGGACCGACCGTCCCTCGGCAGTGACCTTGTCGACCTTGAAGACGGTGATCTGGCCGGAGGGCTCGAGAAAGGCGAGCCGGACCTGGCCGAGATGCTCCACTTCTCGGTCTCGCAGGGCGGAGAAAAGCTCTCGCTCCGAAAGGTTTTCCTTTTCCAGGGCGTGCTGGTCGAGGACCCCGTCGGTGATCATCGTCCTTGCTTTGCTCTCAAAGATCGCCTCGAGTTTCGGTGATCGTTCAGTTATCTCTTGGAGGACTCGCTGCAGCATCACGACCACGGTAATGACAGTGATCCCGTGGATCACCGGGATGTCCTCATAAAACATCGGGTCTCCCACGGACGAGCCCAGGGCAACGATGATCACCAGCTCGAACGGGGAGAGGTGGCCGAGGCCTCGCTTCCCGATCACTCGCACGATGCCGAGTGTATAGAGGTACATAATTGAGGTGCGCACAACGATCTCGAAGATGAATCCCCACGAGAACTCATCGCCAACGAGCATTTTTACCGGATCGAATTCCATGCAAGCCTCCTTCGATAATTTCGACGAAGTCCATCGAACCATTCCTGCGTAACTTGGCGCCCCTAATCCCGGGGTTTTTACGCAAGAATGGGTTCGGAGAGGAGTTCGCACTCGGCATCGGCGATTTCGCCCAGCTCGCGGAGGAGTCGCGAAGCCTTGGGCCCGTCCCAGTTGTAGCTCGCGGTCGACAATCCGATCCAGCAAGGGCAAGGCGAAGGTGTCCCGAGCCTGCCGATACGCCGCCTGGGCTTCGGGCTCGTCGGCGTGGTCGCGGAATGAGCGATCGACGGCCTCGGGCGGTGGCGGCCCCTCTCATCGGCACGGGCGGGAGGATGAATACAGCTACATCCTCGAAGGTCGGGTAGGCGCTCGTCTCGGCGACGAGGTCGTCTATGGCGAGCCCGGCGATCTGATCTTCAAACCGCGCAACCAATGGCACACGTTCTGGAATGCCGGCGACGAACCGGCCCGGCTTCTCGATCTCTCCCGCCGGCTTCGAGCTCTACTTCGAAGAGGTGATTGCGCTTCCCGCCGACGTCGAGCTTCCAGATCGAATCGCTCGAATTGCATCCATCGTCGATCGCTATGAATTGGAGCTGGACTTCGCGAGCGTGCCGGGTCTTGTCGAGGAGTTCAACCTCGTTTTCGGAGCACCCCCGCAGTCGTAGTTCCGAACCTCTCGGGTTGGGCCGCGGCATCGTCGGGTAAGGCCAAGCGATGGAAGATGCGCCCGAGTCGCCGGCCAAGTTTGAATTTCTCGCACCGTATCTCAATGACCATTGGGCCGGCGCAGCCGCAGGATGCCGCCTGGCCCAACGCCTTGCTGCGAAGAGTCGGAAGACAAGTTGGGGAGGGCAGCTGGCGGAAATCTTCGATCAGATCGAGGACGACAAGCGCTCTTTGCGAGAGATCAGGGCTGCGCTTGATATCCACGGCGGCGATCTGAAACGAGCGATTGCGGTGCTGATGGGACTTATCATTCGGCTAAAAACCGGCTTCAGAGGCTACACGCCGCTGAGTCGGGTGGATGAACTGGAAATGCTGATGGCGGGGGTGAGCTCAAAACGAGGTCTCTGGGTCTCGTTGCAAAGTTGTGCCGCAAGCCGACCGATGTTGCAAGGATTCAAACTCGTCGAGCTCGAGCAGCGCGCGACCCAGCAGATCGAATCTCTTCGTGCGATTCACGCCGAGGCCGCCAAGCTGGCCTTCTCGTAATCATTCCTGCGTAACTTGGCGCCCCCAAAATGATCAAATTGGCACGGGGTTTTTACGCTTAGAGGCCCTTGTAGTTGGCGACCTGGCGCAAGGTGTGGACGATCTCGACGAGGTCGCGGGAGTCGGCCATGATTTGGTCGATGTCCTTGTAGGCGGAAGGGATCTCATCGACGAGCTTGGCCGCGACGTCATCGCGCCAGGTCTTGCCTTCCATGGCGGCGGTGAGGTCGTCGGCGGTGAACTGTCTTCGGGCCTGACCACGCGACATCGCCCTTCCGGCGCCATGCGGTGAGGAGTGATAGGCCAGGGGGTTGCCGAGACCGCGGACGATGTATGAAGCGGCCCCCATCGAACCGGGAATCAAGCCCAGGTCGCCTACGCGAGCGCGGATCGCGCCCTTGCGAGTGAGCAGGACGTCTTTGCCCCCATGGTTCTCGATCACGGCGTAGTTGTGATGGCAGTTGATCTGGCGCAAGTCGGCAAACGGCGCTTCCAGGTTGAAGAGGCGAACCAGTTGGTCGTAGGCGTAGATAAGCATCTGCTGGCGGTTGGCAGCGGCGTAGCGTTGGGCCCAATCGAGCGCCCTCATGTACGCGTCGTAAAGATCAGTGCCTTGCCGGAGATAGGCGAGATCCTTGTGGGGAAGAGTGATCTGCCCACGTTGGATCTCGCCCTCGGCGGCTTTGATGAACCTCTGGGCAAGCTGGTTGCCAATCCCTCGCGAACCCGAGTGCAGCAGCACCCAGACCCCCTCGTTCTCGTCGAGGCATAGCTCGAGGAAGTGGTTTCCTGAGCCGAGGGTACCGAATTGTCGAATCGTCTTGGTCCGCTGTTTGGCATCCAGCTCATAAGGGTGCTCGGCCAGCCATCTTTCCCCCGAGCTGGTCTCTTTGTCGTGTCCCTGGCCGACACCTGCCGGGATTCGGCGCACCCACTGTGCAAGCACATCCTTCAACGTAGACCGCGTCAGGAGTGCGTTGTCCATCGGTACTGAGAGAGCGGCCATCCCACACCCGATATCCACACCCACCGCGGCGGGAACGACGGCACCTTCGGTCGCGATCACCGAGCCGATAGTGGCGCCGAGCCCGAAATGGGCATCCGGCATCAACACCACCGGGCCTCGCACAAAGGGCAGCTCGGCCGAAAGGGCGGCCTGATCGAGGGTGTGGTCATCGACGATCGACGCCCACGACAGAACGTTCGGCCGAGGTTGGTTTGGCATCTCGCTCCCAATTCTGGCCGAGTGAACCGACGTTGGTGGTGTAAATAAAACTTGACACGTTGTCGGATATCGCATACATTGCCATTGTCAAACTTTCTAGACACAAAGAGAAAGGAAAGGGAATGTCGTTTCAGGAAAAAAGCGCAATCGCCACCCTCGGAGGGTTGCTGCTCGTCTACGGCGCTTACTTCGCCATCGTCGGGACGTGGATGGCGGCGAGCCCGATCAACGAGATCGCCTATCAACCGCTCATGATCATCGCCGTGGTGGCTTTGGTGATCCTGGCGGTGGTGAGCCACATCGTGATCGCGGTGGTAAATCCGAAGGAAGCCGATGCCTACGACGAGCGCGATCGACTGATCAGCCTTCGCGGCGAGCGCGTCGGTGGCTACGTGTTGGCAGTCGGAGTCTTTGCCGGTCTCGTCTTCGCCATGATCGAAGTCGATCATTTCTATGTCGCACAGACTTTGCTGTTGTCGTTGGTGCTCGCCCAAGCCAGCGACGAGGCCTCGAAGGTCGTGCTGTACCGGAGGGGTTCCTAGCTGTGGTAAAACCCACTCGGGTTACTAACTCGATCCGGGCTCTTCGCTTCGGCGCCGGCGAGATGACCCAGGGTCAGCTCGCCGACCGCATCGGCCTCACCCGCCAAACGGTCAACGCCATCGAGCAGGGGAAATATTCGCCCTCACTGGAGGTCGCCTTCAAGATCGCCAACGTCTTTGAGGTCCCCCTTGAGAAGGTGTTCCAATACCCTGGCGTTTCGTGACCTTGGAAAACGCCCCCTTCCCCTCTCCCCTGGCGGAAGCCGGGGGAGTACCCGAGCGCAGCGAGGGGGAGGGGGCGCCGTCCGAAAGCGTTACTACGGGGCCCCCTCGTCCGCCTCCTTCGTCGGCGGCCTCTCCCCCAACTTCCGTTGGGGGAGAGGGCGTGTCGATGGTTCGCCTCCATACCGAGACGATTGGCCGTGGCACCCCGGTCGTTCTGATTCCCGGGCTCGGATATGCCTCGTGGTGTTGGCGCGAACAAGAGCCGCTGAGCGATCACTGGCAAATGGTCAAGGTCGATCCGCGTGGTGCGGGACGCTCGCCGAAGCCAGCCGGTCCCTACTCGATCGGCGAGATGGCGGACGACATCGCGGGCTCGGTTGAGGCGGGCGAACGCTTTCATGTGGTCGGCCACTCTTTGGGCGGCTACCTCGCGATGACCCTCGCCATCGAACGACCGGAGATGGTTCGTTCTCTGATCCTCATCGCGACCTCGGCCGGGGGAGCGAATCATCACCCGGTGCCAGCAGCCACCCGCGAGGCCTGGATGCGGGAGGTGGGCAAGGCGCCGGCCGAGTATGCCCGGGCGACGATGCACCTCTCCTTCTCACCCGGCTGGGCCGAAGCGAACCCGGACGAATATGAAAGGTGGTTGGGCGATCGACTCGAGCACCCGACTCCACCCGAGGTCTGGAACTCGCAGTATGCAGCGGGCGCCTCGCATCTCGAGCAGGGCCTCGAGGTCGAAAAAGTCGCCGTTCCTACCGTGATCATCCACGGTAAAGCCGATCGCATTCTGCCTTTTGAGAACAGCGTCGAGCTCGCCGAACGGATTCCGCGCAGTCGTCTTTTTCTCATCGAGGACCTTGGCCATCTGGTGCAGATGGAACGCCCAGACCTGTTCAACTCCCTCGCTGCCGACTTCTGGTGGGGGATCGAGGCAGCCGCCTAACGACTACGCGAACCTTAGGTTTACGTGGTGGCAGAGCCACCAAAATCGCCTACAGAATGGCTAGGACGCCTCCGACTGGCCGATGTTGACCATCCAGCTCGTGCCGAAGCGGTCGACGAGCTGGCCGAACTCGTCGCCCCACATCTGCTTCTCCAACGGCATTACCACGTTGCCACCGTCGGCGAGCTTCTTCCAATAGCCCCGCAGCTCGTCGGCGTCATCGCCGCTAAGGCTCACGGCGAAGTTCGATCCGGGTGAGTAGTCCATTCCCGGAGGAGTATCAGCGCCCATCAGCGTGAATCCACGGTCGGTTTCCAGCTGGCCGTGCATGATGTTGTCGGCTTCGGGCGCATCTTTGTCGCCGTACTCTCCGAAGGTGTTGAACGTCAGCTCGCCGCCCAGAACGTCCTTGTAAAACTCCATCGCCTCGCGGGCGTTGTTCGAGAAACTGATGTATGGATTGAGGCGAGATGCCATCACGTGCTCCTTGTCGCTAGCGGAACCTCTGAACCTGCACCATACAATTGACCGATGAGCTACGGCTTCGCGACCCGCGCAATTCATGCCGGCCAGCGCCCCGACCCGGAGACGGGGGCGAGGGCCATGCCGATCTACGCCACCACCTCCTTCGTCTTCGAGGACGCTCAAGCCGCCGCGGATCTCTTCGCCCTCCAGAACTTCGGCAACATCTACACCCGGATCGGCAACCCGACCAACGCTGCCTTCGAGGAACGGATGGCGTCGCTCGAAGGTGGCCTGGGGGCCTTGGCCACGGCTTCCGGACAGGCCGCCCAGCTCATCTCCGTCTTGACGATTTGCCAGAAAGGCGATGAGATCGTCGCCGCTCGCAATCTGTATGGCGGCACCTTCACCCAGTTCGACGTGACGCTGCGTCGGATGGGGATTGATGTCGTCTTCGTCGATCCCGACCCAAAGTCCATGGCCGCGGCAATCACCCCGCAAACAAAGCTGTTGTACGGAGAGACCATCGGAAACCCCCGCGCCGAGATTTTCGACCTCGAAGCCGTGGCTGCGGTTGCCCACGACCACGACCTCCCCTTCGTGGTCGACAACACCTTTGCCACGCCCTACCTGTGCCGCCCCATCGAGTGGGGAGCCGACATCGTCGTCCAGTCGGCGACGAAATTCATCGGCGGCCACGGAGCCGTGATCGCCGGGGTGATCGTCGAATCGGGTCGCTTCCCCTGGGATAACGGCCACTTTCCGCTCATCACCGAACCGTCGCCGGCGTACCACGGCTTGAAGTTTTGGGAGAACTTCCGGGAGTACGCGTTCCTGATGAAGGCGCGCACCGAGCTGCTCCGCGACATCGGAGCGGCCCTCTCTCCTTTCAATGCATTTCTGTTGTTGCTCGGCCTGGAGACGCTGCCACTGCGGATGCAGCGTCATGTCGAGAACGCTCGCCAGGTGGCCGACTTTCTTGTCGCGCATCCAGCCATCGGATGGGTCAGCTACCCCGCCGCCGATGATGAGCTGGTACAGAAGTACGTTCCCACTGGGCCCGGGGCGGTCTTCACCTTCGGAGTCAAGGGTGGATTCGATGCGGGCAGGCAGCTGATCGAGAAGGTCGAGCTGGCCTCGCACCTCGCCAATGTCGGGGACGCCAAAACGCTCATCATCCACCCCGCGTCGACGACCCATCAGCAGATCCCCGTCGAAGAGCGAGCCGCGGCCGGAGTGGGCGATGACATGATCAGGATCTCGGTGGGGATCGAGGATGTCGAGGACATCATTGCCGACCTCGAGCAGGGCCTCTCACGATGACCGAGGCCAGCCCGGGGGAGAGGCTCGCGATTCTGCGGGAAGCAAAGACAGTGGCCTTGGTTGGGGTCTCGCCGAATCCGTTGCGATCGTCGAACTTTGTCGCTACCTACCTTGCTCGCACCCCCTACACCGTGTGGCCGGTCAATCCCCACGCCGACGAGGTTCTCGGTTTGAAGAGCTACCCCTCCTTGGCGGACCTGCCAGAAGCGCCCGACATCGTCGATGTCTTCCGCAAGGAATCCGAGCTTCCCCAGGTAGTGAAAGAAGCGATCGCGGTGGGGGCCAAGGTGGTCTGGTTCCAACTCGGGTTGCGCAACGAGGAGGCGGCCGCCCTGGCCCAAGAAGCCGGGCTGCAGGTTGTCCAAGACCGCTGTCTAAAAATCGAGCACGCCCGTTTCGCCGGCGGCCTTCATCTCGCCGGGTTTGATACCGGCGTCATCTCCTCCAAGCGCCGCCGGCCGGTTTAGGCGGATGCGTTGGGGGAGCTGGTTGCGCCCGGCCTGATCGACCTGCAGGTCAACGGCGCTTATGGACACGATTTCACCTCCGATCCCACTTCAATCTGGGAAGTCGGAAGGCGTCTCCCTGAACAAGGGGTGACGGGCTTTCTCCCCACGATCATTACCTCGCCGCCTGAGGTGATGGAGCGGGCAATCGAGGCGATTCAAAGCCGTCCGGCGAACTACTTGGGGGCGGAGCCGCTGGGCCTTCACTTTGAGGGCCCGATGCTCTCACCGAACCGACCGGGTGTGCATGATCCGGCGCTGATGAGGCCACCGTCCCCCGACCTGATCGAGACCTGGACGGCTGCCAACGGAGTCCTGATGCTGACTTTGGCGCCGGAGCTGCCCGGGGCCGAGGCGGTGGTCAAGACGCTGACGCAGGCTGGCGTGATCGTCTCAGCCGGGCACACGGCGGCCACCTACGAAGAGGCGCAGGCGGGGTTCGACTGGGGAATTACCGCAGTTACCCACCTTTTCAATGCGATGGCCCCTTTCGGCCATCGGGCCCCCGGTCTGATTGGAGCGACGTTCGATTCCGCCGTGGCGGGGCTGATTTGCGACGGCGTCCATGTCCATCCGGCCGCGGTCCGAACGGCGTGGCGGATGCTTGGGCCAGATCGGCTCGTGCTGGTCACCGATGCGGTCGCGGCGGCCGGCATGGGAGATGGAACCTATCGATTGGGCAACGCCGAGATCGTGGTTAGTCAGGGTCGAGCAACCGATCAGGCCGGCCGCCTAGCCGGCAGCACCCTCACGCTGGATCAAGCGGTCAGAAATCTGATCGAATTCACCGACTGTCCGCCAATGGTCGCAATCGGGGCGGCTTCGACTGTCCCAGCCCGGCTCCTCGGAGGGCTTGAAAATCCCGGCCGCGTCGTGTTTGACGATTCCATGGAGGTGGCGTCGACCTCCGTCAGGGGCGAGATTGTGTGGCGTCGCTAGACCGGCTCCGAAGCCACCGCGGCCTGGCCGCGATTGTCCTTGGCTACTACTTCGGCTTCCTCGCCTTAGGCGTCGCGACCTCGAACTCCCAAGGTCCGTTCTATGCCGTGTTCATGGTGATCAGCCTCGGGGCCGTCGTGCTTTGGGACGCACATACGCAGCTCTCGGAGCTTGCGCTTCGTGGCTTGGCACTCTGGGGGGCGCTGCATATGGCTGGAGGGATGGTGCCGATAGGCGACGGCCTCGTGCTCTACAACCTGTGGCTGCTGCCGTTCATTCGCTACGACCACGTGGTCCACGCAATCGGCTTCGGGTTTGCCGGCCTCACTTTCTCCGACGCGCTGGGCCGCAAAGCTTCGCTCGCACTCATGGGCGGGCTCGGTATCGGGGCGCTCAACGAGATGATCGAGTTCTTGATCACCCGCGTAGTCCCTGACACGAACATCGGGGGTTTCGAAAACACGGGCTGGGACCTCGTCGCCAACACGGTTGGCGCAGCGGCGGCAGCGCTTTGGGTCCGTTTTAACCGGTTTCGTAACTCCGTCGGTGGGTCACGAAAAGGGTCTGCATGAAAGGAGCATCGCATGGCAGATCTGGATGCCGAGGATCGCGAAGACATCCCAACCAAGGATTTCGGTTTCCCGGAAAAGGCCCGGACCAAAGAAGCCAAGAAGGAGTCGGGTAACTACCCGATGCCGGACAAGGCCCACGCCCGCAACGCCAAGTCGCGTGCTGCCCAGCAGCAGAAGGCCGGCAACCTGACCAAGAACGAGAAGGAGCGCATCGACCGCAAGGCCGACAAGATCCTCGACGAATAAGGACCAAACAGCGTTTTTGGTCGCGAAAACGGGGGGATGGGGGGATCAGCTGCCGTAGACCCGGGACAATTCCTCGAGGTAGGCAGCGGCAGCCTTGGCGTTGTACTGGCGCCAGAGTTCGAGGTGGTCAGGGCGGTCTTCGCCGGATCTTTCCAGCGCGTCGAGAGGGCGTTCCAGTGCCACCTGTTGCGCGGTGATCAGAGGGAGAGGGGATGCGTCGGATCGCTCGAGGAAGGCGAGCTTGAGCTGGAACCCGATTCTGATGTCGCGGACGTGCGCAACCGGCTGGTTCAACCAGAGCCGAAGAGCCCGTCTTCCTTTGGGGGTGATCCTATGCATTAGCCGTGGGGGACCAAGATTTCCGGGCTCGGTGTGCTTTGGCTCGACCAATCCCGCCTCGATGAGCCGATCGAGGGCGCGATACACAAGCGGGCGGCGCACAGTAAAGATCCGCCCGATATCGCCCGAAGGCGCGAGTTCCTGTGAAATGGCGAAGCCGTGTCCCGGCCCTTCCGCCAATAGGCCCAACACCGCCCACTCGGTCAATGAAAGCGTCGCCGTCTTCATCGGCGAAAGGCTAGGAGCGCCGGTTGCAGGCAGCGTCTCGGGCTGTATTCTCATTGCAACTAGCTACTAGTCACATCGAGAATAGGGAGGTACTTCCTGTCGAGAATCCGTCTGTCCGTGGTCGCGACTTTGGGAGTGATGGTATTTGCCTGCGGAGGCGGGGCCGACACAACAACCACTGCGACCACATCAGAAACGACGATGGCCGAGACCACGATGGCCGCGACAACCACCAACGCCCCGGCCGAATCGACGACTACCGCCGTAGCGGGTCTTGAAGGCGAGATTCTGGTTTCGGCAGCGGCGTCGTTGACCGAGGCCTTTGGCGAGATGGAAACAGAGTTCGAGGCTGCCAACCCCGGCGTCGACGTGGTGTTGAACCTCGGCAGCAGCTCGTCGCTGCGGGAGCAGATCATCGAAGGAGCGCCAGCCGATGTCTTCGCTTCGGCGAACACTTCGAACATGGACCAGGTGGTGGAAGCTGGCGAGGCCGAGGGCGGCGAGATATTTGTCAGCAACTTGCTGCAGATCGCAGTCCCGGCGGGAAATCCGGCTGGCATCGTGGGATTGGAAGACTTTGCGAACGAAGACCTGCTCATTGGTCTTTGCGCAGAAGATGTGCCGTGCGGTGACTTTGGCAGGCAGGCGCTGGAGAATGCCGGTGTCACCCCGGCCATCGACACCAATGAACCAGACGTGCGTGCTTTGCTGACGAAGGTCGAAGCGGGCGAGCTCGACGCCGGCATCACCTATGTCACTGACGTGCTGTCGACTGATGGCGCGGTCGAGGGCGTCGACATTCCGGATGAGTTCAATGTCGTGGCTGAATATCCCATTGCCGCACTTTCCAACGCTCCCAACCCCGACGCCGCTAGCGCGTTTGTGGAATACGTCCTCTCGGACGAAGGCCAGGCGATTCTGGCCAGCTACGGTTTCCTATCGCCATGAGTCAATCGGGGGGAGGGCAACGGCGGCTCGTCCGCCGGCCCCCTGCCCCTTTAATCATTTTGGGAATCCTGGGATTGGCCATGTTTGTGCTGCCCTTCGCGGGTCTTCTGACGCGTACGCCGTGGACCAATCTGGGGACCCTGCTAACGGGCGATGTTGTCACCGATGCGCTAGGCCTATCCCTGCTGACGTCGCTGACGGCCACAGCCATCGCCGCGCTCCTCGGAGTACCACTCGCCTGGCTTCTGGCTCGCGTCGACTTTCCCGGCCGGACAATCGCCCGCGGGTTGGTGACGTTGCCCTTGGTGCTGCCGCCGGTCGTCGGGGGGGCGGCGCTGCTCTTTGCCTTCGGCCGGCGGGGACTTTTCGGACAGCCGCTCAATGAGGCAACAGGGCTGCTGCTGCCCTTCTCAGTTTGGGGGGTGATCCTGGCCAACACGTTTGTCGCCACCCCGTTTCTGGTCATCACTGTCGAAGGCGCGTTGCGCAACCTCGACCAACGGTTCGAAGGTGCAGCCGCGACGCTTGGTGCCCGCCGGTGGACGGTTATGCGTCGAGTGACACTTCCGATGATCGGGCCTTCGCTTGTCGCCGGATTGGTCTTGACCTGGGCCCGCGCTCTCGGCGAGTTCGGCGCCACGATCACCTTTGCCGGGAACTTGCAGGGCCGGACCCAGACCCTGCCCTTGGCCGTCTTTGTCGCGTTGGAAAGCGATCGCGACACCGCGATTGCATTGAGTCTGGTGATGGTGGCCGTCTCGCTGACCGTATTGGTGGCACTCCGGGAGCGCTGGTGGAAGGGCCTCTAGGGCTCGAGGCGAACTTTTCGGTAAGCCGAGGAGGCGGATTTCGCCTCGACCTCAATCTCTTGATTCCCCCGGGCCGGACGGTGGCGTTGCTCGGCCCCCACGGCGCCGGCAAGTCCACAGCCGTCAACGTCCTCTCCGGTCTTCTCGCCATTGAGGAAGGCAGAATCGAACTGGCCGGCGCGGTTCTCGACGATCCCGCTGCGGGAGTGTTCGTTTCTCCCGAGGGACGGCGGGTGGGCGTCGTCTTCCAGGACTACCTCTTGTTCTCCCATCTCTCCGTCCAAGAAAACGTTGCGTTCGGGTTGCGGAGCCGGGGGATGAGTAAGGAAAGATCGCGGGCCAGAGCGGGGGAGTGGTTGGAGCGGATGGATTTGTCAGATCTGGGCCGCCGAAAGCCGGGACAGCTTTCGGGTGGACAGGCCCAGCGAGTCGCTCTGGCTCGCGCCCTCGTCACCGAACCCGATCTTCTGCTCCTGGACGAACCACTCTCCGCACTCGATGTCGGCACCCGGATGCAACTGCGGCGAACGCTGGCAGAACATCTCGACCAATTCAATGGACCCCGCCTCCTGATCACTCATGATCCGAGCGAGGCGTTTCTCCTGGCTGATGAGATCCATGTGATGGAGAACGGAACTATCACGCAGTCCGGCTCACCCGATGACATCCGCTTGCGTCCTCGCTCGGCCTATGCGGCGGACCTCGCCGGCTCGAACCTTTTTGCTGCCGATGCCCGCAACGGCTCTGTCGACATTGGCGGCCATCAGGTCCACGTGGCATCAGCGGTCGAAGGGGATGTCCTGGTGACGATCCGACCAAGCGCCATCTCGGTTCACCGCTCGCAGCCGGGAGGCAGCCCGCGCAACAGCTGGCTCACCACGATCGAACTCATCGAGCATCTCGGAGAACGAGTTCGAATGCGCACCGGGCCTCCACTTCCTCTGACTGTCGAAATCACCGAAAGCGCGCTTGTGGAGTTGAATCTGTCCGAGGGCCAAGAGGTATGGCTCGCGATCAAAGCCACCGAGATCGGCGTCGAATCCGAATAAATCCATTCTTGCGTAACTTGGCGCTCCTAATCACGGGGTTTTTTACGCAGGAATGGCTAGGGGTCGACTTCGATCGCGGCGCCGGGTCCACAACGTCGGATCAGCGACCGGCGCCGCCACGGCCGCCACCAACCAGGCGGCCGCCGTCCTCATCGACTTGCTCCTCTTTCCGTCGGCTCAACCGCTTCCTCGCAACATCCTCTGGGCGTGGCTACCCCCGGCTCGGCGGCGGGTCCGGCCGAGTGGCGGTCTATACGCTGATCGTGCTTCTGGTCATTCGGAGTTGGCACCTTCGTCCGTTGGTGGGCGGATCGACGAGGCACCTCTCTCCCTGCGATCGGCTGCACTTTTACGGCGTACGATCGTTTCCGATGGCGATCATCTCGCGCGGCTTCAAGGGACGGCGGCAGGAGACTGCGCCGCGGGACCGGGTCCCGCCGGGCCAGTACGTCAGCATCGATTTCCCGGTGTTGTCAGCCGGGCCCACCCCGCTCATCTCGTTCGACAAGTGGAGCCTGAGCCTTGCGACTGAGACCGGTCAAACGACTTCGTGGACCTGGGACGAGTTCTCGGCCTTGCCAACCGAAGTGATCACTGTCGACATCCACTGCGTCACCAAGTGGTCGAAGCTCGACACGAGCTGGGAAGGGGTGTCGGTCGACACTCTCTTGGACGGAGTCCAAACCGCGGCCGGGTTCCTGCTCGTCGAGTCCTTCGACGGCTACACCACGAACTTGCCTTTGGCCGACGTGACCAACGGCAAAGCCTGGGTCGCCCAAATCTATGACGGCAGGCCGCTCCGACCCGAACACGGCGGCCCGGCGCGGCTCCTCGTGCCCCACCTCTACCTGTGGAAGAGCGCCAAGTGGGTGCGGGGCCTACGACTTTCAAACGTCGATCAAAGCGGCTTCTGGGAAGGCTATGGGTATCACAACTACGGGGATCCATGGAAAGAACAGCGGTACGCGGGCGACTGAATTGGATTGTGGCCGAGGTGGTCGAGCTCATCGACGAAACCGAAACCGTGAAGAGCATCGTTTTCGATTGCCCTGACTGGCGTGGGCACCTTCCCGGTCAACACGTCGACATCCGGCTCACCGCCGAGGACGGCTACCAAGCTCAGCGCAGCTATTCGATCGCCAGTCCGCCCACCGGTGAGAAAATCGTGGTCACCGTCGAATTGGTCGAAGATGGCGAAGTGTCGCCCTACTTGATCGGCGAGCTCGCGGTCGGCGACCAGATAGAGCTGCGGGGCCCCATCGGCGGGTACTTCGTCTGGACGCCTGAGCACGGCGGTCCGTTGCTGCTCGTTGCCGGAGGAAGCGGAGTGGTGCCGCTGATGGCGATGATCCGAGCTTGGGCCGATTCGGATCGGCAGGTACCGGTTCGGCTGCTCACCTCTGCAAGATCGTGGGAGACATTGATTTACCGCGACGAACTTCGGCGCCTGGAGAGCTCGCTAGACAACCTCGAGTTTGCCTACACGCTGACGCGCGCTCAGCCAGCCGATTGGAAAGGTTATTCGCGACGGGTCGACCAACAGATGTTGGCCGAATCGTCCTGGCCAGCGGCAAAGCGGCCGCTCGGACTCGTCTGCGGACCGACCGGCTTTGTCGAGACAGTTGCTGCCAATCTCGTGGAGTTGGGCCACGACGCGGCTCGTATCAAGACCGAACGATTTGGTCCCTCAGGAGGATGACGCTGATGACCGACACACACCTCGACGGCAATGCTTTGGGAGCGCTATTCATCGACCTGTTTGGTCAAGAGATGACCGACCAGAACGGATGCTGCGACGCTTGTGGCGCGATCAATCCACTCGGACGGACCGTCGTCTATCGCGACGCTCCCGGTGACGTGATGCGTTGCTCCGGCTGCGGCGCGGTTCTCATCGTGGCTGTCCGTACGGCCACTCGGCTACGGATCAGCGTTCAGTCGTTGCGGTGGATCGAATTAGTCGAATGAAGGATTTCTCCGATCTCAAGGCGATCTATGTCAATTGCACGCTGAAGAAATCGCCCGACCTTTCGCACACCGAAGGGTTGATGAAACGGTCGATGGGGATCATGCGCAAACACGGCGTCGAGGTTGACTATCTCCGCGCCGTGGACTTCGACCTTGTGCCCGGGGTGTATCCCGACATGACCGAGCACGGCTGGGAAAGCGACGATTGGCCGTCCATCTTTCCGAGGGTGATGGCGGCGCAGATCCTGGTCGTCGGCACTCCGATCTGGCTGGGTGAAAAGTCGTCGATGTGCACGCGGCTGATCGAGCGGCTCTATGCCAACAGCTCCCTGCTCAACGATGAGGGGCAGTACGCCTATTACGGCCGGGTCGGGGGTTGTCTGGTGACCGGCAACGAGGAAGGGATCAAGCACTGCGCGACGAACATCCTCTACTCGTTGCAGCATCTTGGTTTTGTCATCCCGCCGCAGGCTGACGCCGGTTGGATCGGCGAGGCCGGGCCCGGTCCGTCCTACCTCGACCCCGGTTCCGGCGGACCCGACAACGACTTCACCAACCGCAACACCACCTTTATGACCTGGAACTTGCTTCACGCGGCGCGGATGTTGGTTGACAACGGTGGATTCCCGGCCCATGGCAACCAGCGTTCGCTTTGGGACGCCGGCGAACGCTTCGACTACGCGTAATGCTTTCGGAACGCCCCCTGAATAGACAGGCTGCTATGGACAAAGAACTCAGGATCGTGCGGTTGGCAGCGCTCGCTTACACGGCCAACTTCTTAGCCGGCATCGCAACGGCCATTCGCGGCGGATACCGGGCGGAACCCATCGGCATACGAACGAGGATCCCGATCGCAGCCGATGCGATTGTCGGCAATGGAAGCGCCCTCTCGGCTCCGCCGGCGCTGATGTACCTTTGGTGGAAGCTGCTCCGGAACTCTGCCCGCAGCCGCATAGCCAAAGGACAACTGGTCCTCCTCGCCTCCGCGTTTCTCGCCGGAGCAGTAGCCGAGCCACTGTCGCATCGGATTCTGACTCGGGGGTTGCCAAAGCACGTCAAGGCGATTGGTGTTCTCAACATCGCTCTCCCTGCAGCGATGCTCGTTGGCACTGTCAAGTCACTGGCCGATCCGGAGACCCCACATACGCCATGAGTTGGATTGTCGCGATCGTGATCGCCGTCCAACTGGGTTTTGCCGTTTTCTTCAGCTCGGACTTCGGAGCACCGGCGATCGCCACGCTTCTCTTTGTGCTGACGACCGCTCTGGTCGGTCTGTTGACAGCAAATAGAGTTCGCAACAACCCGATCGGCTGGCTGCTGCTTTCGACAGCACTCGCTTTCGCAACTGGTGGATTGGGGGTCACCGTCGTCGAGTCCCGGGCCATCGATCCCCAAAGTCCTCTTTTCGCGACCGCCGTGCTCGTTGGCAACTTGGCCTTCGCGGTGGGATTCGGCCTTCTCACTATTTATGTTCTCCTGCTCTTTCCGACCGGCCGGCTTCCATCAAGACGCTGGCGTTTCGTCGGTTGGATGGCTGGGTTTGGGCTAACCCTGCTGTCGGCAAGCATCGCCTTCGATCCAGGGACTTCGAAGGGCTCCCGGTCGAGAATCCAATTGGCCTGCGCGAATTGGAGACGTGGGTGCAGATCATGCTAGATAGCGCGTTTGCTGCTGTGCTGAGCCCGGCAATTCTTGCCTCGGCGGCCTCCCTCGTGGTTCGCTTCCGACGGGCAAAGTCGGAAGAACGACAGCAGCTCAAGTGGGTGGTTTTGAGCATGGTGGTGATGGTCGCTGCTCTCGTCGTCGCAGGTGTGGCGGAGTTGAGCGACGATACCGAAAACTCGATCACCACGGGCGCCGCGGTCCTGGTCCCCTTGGCAATTGGCGTCG
Organism: Acidimicrobiia bacterium; assembly: GCA_050997725.1. Classification (GTDB taxonomy): domain Bacteria; phylum Actinomycetota; class Acidimicrobiia; order Spongiisociales; family ZC4RG35; genus JACCTH01. Next base: position 1,781 of record JBPCQV010000044.1, on the reverse strand, counting down.
CCATTGCGCGCTATCGCCTTTATGACATCGATCGGATCATCTCCCGGACACTCACTTACGGACTTATCACTGCCTCGCTCTTGGCCGTATACGCAGGCCTGGTGTTCGTCCTCACCGATCTGATCCGACTGCAAAGCGACCTCGCCGTCGCCGCGGCGACACTCGGAGTTGCCGCGCTCTTCACCCCCCTCCGCCGTCGACTCCAGACCCTCATCGACCGCCGCTTCAACCGATCGGGCCAGAACGCGGTTCGCACTTTTGAAACTTTCACCGCGAGACTGCCATCGAAGGTGGACCTTCTTGAGCTGACCGGGGATGTGCGGACCGTTGTCGGCCAGACGATGCAGCCGGCCACACTTTCGATGTGGCTGCGAGCAGAGCCGAAGACGCCACGGCAGCCATGAGTTGGGTTGCCGTGATGGTGATCGTCATCGAGCTCGGCTTCACGATCGCCCTCCACACCGGCGAATTCGGACTGCCCGAGCTGGCGACGGTCCTCTTTGTTTTGACCACGGCGTTGGTGGGACTTCTGACTACGCGACGAGTCCACGACAACCCGATTGGTCGGTTGCAGCTTGCTGCTGCGGTGGCCTATGCCTCCGGAGGACTCGGCGTGACGTTGATCGAGTCGGCAGTGATCGACTCGCAGAATCCGCTTTTCGCGGTCGCGGCAATTGTCGGCAACCTCGCATTCGGGCTTGGGACCGGAATCCTCGCAACCTTCGTCCTTCTCCTTTTTCCCACCGGTCGCCTTCCCTCGCGCGGGTGGGCGATCGTCGGTTGGATGGCCGGAGTGGGGCTGACGGCCTTACTGCTCGGCATCGCCCTTTCGCCCGCGACCTTCGCGGGGCTTCCGATCGAGAACCCGATCGGCTTGCAAGACTCAGAGACACTGCTGCTCGTCCTGGAAGGCGGTGGGATCTATCTCTTGTTTGCCGCGATCCTTGCTTCGGTGGCTTCGATGGTGGTCCGTTTTCGCCGGGGCACGCCGATCGAGCGACAGCAGCTCAAGTGGGTCGTGCTGAGTGTGTTGGTCATGATCGCAGCCAGCGGATCGATCCTCGCCTGGGAGTTCGCCAACGGAGTGGCCGAGGTGAGTGACGATTTGGAGAACGTCGTCGTTACCACAACCCTGGCATTGATCCCCGTGGCAATCGGCGTGGCCATTCAGCGCTATCGCCTTTATGACATCGATCGGATCGTCTCGCGAACTGTTTCGTACGGCCTCGTCTCCGCCTCGCTCTTGGGGGTCTATGCCGTCCTGGTTTTCGTCCTCACCGATCTCTTCCGGCTGGACGGCGACCCCGCGGTGGCGGCGGCGACTCTGGGAGTGGCCGCGCTGTTCACGCCGCTTCGCCGTCGACTCCAAATCCTCATCGACCGCCGCTTCAACCGGTCGGGACAGAACGCGGTCCGCACGGTCGAATCCTTCACGGCCCGGCTCCCAGCAAAGGTGGATCTCATCGAGCTGACCGGGGATGTGCGGACCGTTGTCGGCCAGACGATGCAGCCGGCCATGCTCTCGCTATGGCTTCGAGGCGAGGCCGACTAGGACTCGCGCAGCCAGACCGAGAGCGAGACGGGCTGCATAGTGTGAACAACCAGGCGTGACAGCTCCGACCGCAACGGGACGAGCTCGACGGCCTCGGTGAGTTGTTGCGAAAAGGCTTCGATGGTGCGAGCGACGTCGTAACGCGAGCGATTGAAGCGACGATCGATAACTCCCTGGATCCGCCGGCGGAGAGGATTGAAGAGTGCCGCGACCAGGAGCGTCGATCCCG